>JBHPCE010000008.1:0-25563 GCA_042576345.1 Candidatus Babelota bacterium
TCCGCTTTTGGGGCGTTTTGGCAAAGCAACCGTGGTGCAACCTGGTGGTTGTCCTCTTGGTGGAAGGCCTATTGATTACCACATTCGTGGCTTTTCAAAACTTGGAGCTTGTTTTAAGGATGACAGCAACTCTTTTTCTTTTGAGCTTTTGAAAGATTCTTCAAAAGAAGTTAAGCGTGAGTTTTTTTTCGAATATCCCAGTGTTGGGGCAACAGAAAATTTATTGATGTGTGCGGCAGGGCTCGAGGGAACAACAACTTTGGTAAATGCATCATTCGAGCCGGAAGTGTTGGCCTTGGTGGACGTTTTGTCAAAAATGGGTGTCGAGGTTGATTTTGCTTGGCCGCACACAATGATTATTCATGGTTTCAAAGATCTAGAGCCGGTTGATTGTACAGTGATTCCTGACCGCATAGAGGCTGGGTCGCTTTTGTGCGCGATCGCAGCGACGGGAGGCAAAGGGGGAGTTGCCAACATAAATGCTGAGTACATGGGATTATTCATAGAAAAATTTAAAGAGATGGGGCATTCCGTCAAGGTTGGTTCTGGCGGTGTTGGCGTGTGGATTGAATCGTGTAAAAATCCAAAGGCTGTCAATCTCAAAACTGCTCCATATCCAGGTTTTCCAACAGATTTGCAATCTACAACAATGGCTGCAATGTTGAATTGCTCGGGTAGCGCTCTTGTTGATGAAACAGTTTTTAGTGCTCGATTTTCTCACGTCCCAGAGCTGTGCAAAATGGGAGCGGATATTTCTGTAATCGGCCAGAAGGCGACCATGAAATGTGGCAAAAATCTTTGTGGTGCTGAGGTTGTAGCTCGCGACATAAGAGCTGGATATGCTCTTTTGATTGCAGGAATGTTGGCAGAGGGACAGACAAGAGTGTTTGGAGTTGACCACATCAGGCGCGGCTATCATAAATTTGATGAGAAGCTTAACTCTTTGGGCGCAAGCGTGAAAGTTTTTCATGATTGAACTCCTATAAATTTCATAATGTCATCCCAGACTCGATCTGGGATCTAGACCGCTTAATCCAGAGTGTTTTATGCTGAATGGTGCTTGAATAGGGGGTTTCCGGTTTGATTTGCTTTAATCAAATTCCATGAACCAAAATATTTTTGGGCAAAAAAAGGACTAGATCCCAGATCGAGTCTGGGATGACAATATAGGGATTCTGAGGCCCTCTATGGAGTATTTGCCATGGACTGTCGATAAGGTTTGGAATGGCCGATTTGTCTATCGAGCTGATGACAGCTCTGCGACTTCTTGCGTAATCTTTGTTTGTCTTAATTTATTATATTCCAAAGACATCGTTTCTAGGTGCTTTTCGGCATTTGACGTGGCCGCATCCATTGCAACAAACCGTGCGGCATTTTCTGAGAACAAAGATTCGCATATCGCCAAAGAAAGTGATATTTCCAGATAATTTTTTGCAACTTCGTTCAAAACTTTGTCTTTGTCCTGCTCCCAGATATATTTTTCATTTTTAAGTTCTTCTGAGGTTTTTTCATCAGAAAGTGGTTTTGAGACTCTTTCTACAGGAAAAATTGTTTGAATTTTGGGTGTTTGGCTGAAGAGATTGTTGAATGTGCTGCCTAGGCAGATAATCTTTGAAAATTTTGTATCACTTTTGTAAATAGAGTTGCTTATCAGTCTGGCTACATCTGGGCCTTGCTCAATGGAAAGTGTTTCGAAGTGATGTATGATTTTGGGTTTTCTGACCTCTTTGCCTTCTTGGATGCTTTCCTTGGCAATTTGGATGGCTCTAGGGCCGATGGTTACAAATGATGGTGTTTGGTAGTAGGGAAATTTAAGGTTTTTGGTAGCGTTTCTGACAAGATTATTTTTGAACGAGCCACACATTCCGCGTACGGGAGACATTATTACCACAAATGGAGAAGCTGTTGTTTTATTAGTTTCTACGGCGATTATTGGATTATGCCACTTTTTGTGAAGTCCAAGAAGGTATGAAAATATTTTTTCGGTTGTTTGTCTGTGGAACATCGCTGCGCCGTAGCCGTCTTTATGCTTAGAATGAGAGGCAATGGCGACAAGACTCATTGCTTGTGTTAGTTTTTTTGTTGATTTTATTACCTTGATACGCCTTCGAAGCGGCATTAAACTAGACATTTGTACCTCCGAATGTGACTAACAATTGATTTAAAGAGTAAAATAGTAGAGTTGTTTTTACAATCTGTTTTTGAGTTGAAGTGGGTAATTTTTCGATGTGGTCTGCAGAATATCAAGAAAAAGATATACCAAAGATGGTGAAAGAAATTTTTCTACCCCTTGTGGAACCTGGTAGTATTTTTGCGTTAGAAGGACCTTTAGGAGCGGGCAAAACCGCTTTGGTTGGAGAAGTTTTAAGGCAAAAGGGAGTTGAAGGGCCAGTTCAGAGTCCGACTTTTGCGTATTTCAATAAATATTTGATGAAAAATGGGGTTGATGCTTACCACTTTGATTTGTATCGGCTTGGAGCAATCGATGAGTTTTGTGCGATGGGTTTTGACGAAATTCTTGAAAATAAAGACTGTGTGACTTTCATAGAATGGCCAAAAATCGTTTTTAATTTTTTAGATAAACTTTCTTTTAACAGAAAAATTTATAAAGTTGTTTTATCATATTCGCAAAAAAACCCCTATTTAAGGCAGATTTTTTTAAGTTTTTGGTTATCAAAATAGGGGTGTTGATGAAAAACAGCTTCAAGTGTAACTTCAATATTGTTAGAATTGCACTGAAAACGTTGAAATCTTACGCATAGTCAGTATGATGGTTCTACTAAGGTTTGTTTTGGGATGACTGTGTAGGTGAAATTTTTGACGGAATAGCGCATTGAAACGCGGGGGAGATTCCTGAGCGGTCAAAAGGGACGGACTGTAAATCCGTTGGCTCTGCCTTCGCAGGTTCGAATCCTGCTCTCCCCACCAGGTGGTGGTTTGTGCTATTGTGTCTTTTAGATGTAGGGCGGGAATAGCTCAGTTGGTAGAGCGGCAGCCTTCCAAGCTGTAGGTCGCGGGTTCGAATCCCGTTTCCCGCTCCAAAATTTGGAGCGCTGGCATAGCTCAGTTGGTAGAGCAGCTGATTTGTAATCAGCAGGTCGCTGGTTCGAGTCCAGTTGCCAGCTCCACTGAATTGTTTGGATAAGGGTTACGCCCTTGTAGCTCAGTGGTAGAGCACTTCCTTGGTAAGGGAGAGGTCGCTGGTTCAAGTCCAGTCAGGGGCTCCAAAACTGGCAGGTGTGGTTAAGTTGAGCCTGGAGAGTGATAGATGGCAAAAGCGAGAACGGTAATACATTTTGAGTGCAGATCCTGCGGAGCTAGAAATTATAGCAAGCGGGTTTCGAAAAAGAGGGCGTTTGGTAAGCTAGCGCTCAACAAGTATTGTAAAAAGTGCCGTGAGCACGCAGAACATAAAGAGACGAAGTAAAAGTTAGGTGAAAGGCCAGTAGCTCGAATTGGTAGAGCAGCGGACTCCAAATCCGCGTGTTGGGGGTTCGAGTCCCTCCTGGCCTGCCATGGATGTAGTAATTTTTTTCATGTGGGGCGTTGGTTGTGAACAAGGTGTGGGCTTTCATATCTGAAGTAAGACTGGAACTTAGTAAAGTAACGTGGGCAAGGTTTGATGAGTTCGTTGGTCATACGGTTGTGGTTTGTATCACGGTTGCGTGTGTTTCCGCTATCATGAGTCTTATGGATACAACTTTTAGTGTCATCCTCCAAAGGATTCTTTCCTGAGTTAGGTTGCTGTGTTTGCTTTGTTCATGTGCGAGGATCAGTTATGAAACGGTGGTACGTAGTTCAGGTCTACACTGGCTCTGAGGAGGTGGTGAAAGCCGACCTACTTAAGTGCGTTGAAGAGGAGGGCTTGCAAGAACTCTTCGGTGACGTTGTTGTGCCAACAAGTAAAGTGACTGAACGTTTTGCGGTGGTTGAAGAAGAGGGCAAAAGAGAAAAGATTTTTCCAGGATACCTGCTTGTTCAGATGGAAATGAATGGAGACTCACGCAGGCTGGTTATAGGTATGTCCCGGGTTTCGAGGTTTTTGGGTGGCATTAGCCCAATGGCTCTTTCCGATGCCGAGGTTGAAAAAATATTTGCTCAGATAAGCGGTGAGTGTGCGGTCTCTTCTAGTGTCGAGTCTTACGGCGCCGGAAACGAGGTGCATGTTGCGGCAGGGCCGTTTGCCGGTTTTGTTGGAATTGTAGAGAGTGTGGATGAAGAGCATGAGCGCGTTCGGGTTATGGTTAGTATTTTTGGTCGCATGACACCGATTGAGCTTGGGTTCGACCAGATAAGTCGCTAATGTTTATGATAAATATTTAGTCAGAGGCGTAAATAATGGCTAAGAAGCTTAAAGCCAAAGTAAAGTTACAAATACCTGCAGGAGGGGCAACCCCTGCACCGCCGGTTGGTTCTGCGTTGGGCCAGCATGGCGTACAGATTATGGATTTTTGTAAGAAATTTAATGCTGAAACAATGTCTCGTAAGGGCGAGACGGTTCCTGTTGAGATCACAATTTATGTTGACAAGACGTTTGAATTTGTAACAAAAACGCCTCCTGTCTCAGAGCTTATTTTAAAGCATGCGGGCATAAAGAAGGGTGCGAGCAATCCGAGTAAAGAGGTTGCTGGAACAATTTCTTGGAGCAGTGTTGAAGAGATAGCTAAGGCTAAGATGCCTGACTTGAATGCCGTTGACATAGAGGGCGCAAAGAAGATTGTTGCGGGAAGCGCCAGAAGTATGGGTTTGAATGTTGTTGATTAATTTTAGTTTTGTGCCTTTGTATAATGTTTAGTTGGTGGGATTATGGCAGATCGAGGTAAAAAATATAAAAAAGCCAAAGACTCAACTGCTTCTTTTGGCGAATCTCTAGCACTAGATGCAGTTTTGGAGACCGTTGTTTCCACGGCTTTCGCTAGATTTGACGAATCGGTTGGTGTTGATGTTGTTTTGGGAATTGACCCTTCCAAGGGTGAGCAGGTCGTAAGAGGTTCTGCTTTGTTGCCGCACGGTACCGGTAAAAAGGTGCGTGTGGCTGCTTTTGTTAAAGGCGACAAAGAAGAAGATGCAAGAAAAGCTGGCGCCGACTTTATAGGTGGCGAAGATTTGATTGAAAAAGTTGCCGGTGGCTGGATGGACTTTGATGTTGCCGTTGCTACGCCCGACATTATGGGCGCTCTTGGTAAGGTTGCAAGAGTTTTAGGCCCTCGTGGGCTTCTTCCAAACAAAAAACTTGGAACTGTTACTTTTGACGTTGGACCTGTTATCGAAGATTTAAAAAAAGGTAAGGTTTCCTTCAGAAACGACAAGGGTGGAGGTCTGCACATTCCGTTTGGCAAGGTTTCTTTTGGCGTTGAAAAGTTGATGGAAAATTTAAAAGCTTTGCTTGAGGCTGTTCGCTCTAGCAAACCAGCTTCGTCGAAGGGCAAGTTTATTAAAAAGGCTGTTGTTTCCTCTACTATGGGAGTTGGTGTTCAGATCAACCCCGACGAATTTCTTAGCAAGTAGGTGTGAGGGTTGAGTATGAATCGGGAAGCTAAAGCTCGGGTGGTATCGCAAGTCAGAGAGGCTTTTGATGCAGCTAACGCGACTTTTGTAGTTTATTACAAGGGCTTGATTGTTAGAGACATGCAAAAGCTTAGAAATGATTTGCGTACATATGAAGCTATATTAAAGGTCGCGAAAGTTCGTTTGATTAGACGGGCTGTTGAGGATGTTGGAAACTTAGGCGGACTGCAAGATTCGTTTGGCGGTCAGGTTGCTCTGGTTTTTGCAAATTCACAGGTTTCAGACGTTGCCAAAAAACTTGTGAAATTGGCAAAAGAAAATGACAATTTTGATGTCAAGGCGGGCTTTTTTGAGTCTAAATTTTTGAATGCTCAAAGCATAAAAGCCTTGGCGACACTTCCGTCTCGCGAGGAATTGTTGGCAATGCTTGCTGGAACACTTAAAGCGCCTATTTCTTGTCTTGCAAGGTCGCTCGATGCTGTTGTTGGTGGCTTGGCTAGATCCCTTCAGGGTGTGGTTGAAAAAAAACAAAATCTGAGGGGGGTTGATAAAAAAGAGTAGTTTACGAGCGTTTTTTGTGTGTTGATGTATGTTATATATTTGATTTTTTGTTGTAGGAGTGTGTCATCATGGCGGTGAATGCGATTCTTGAGGAAATAAAAAAACTGACGGTTGTAGAGCTTGCTGAGCTTGTAAAAAGTATTGAAGAAGAGTTTGGTGTTTCAGCTGCGGCCCCCGCGGCTGTTGCGGTAGCAGCAGCTCCTGCCGAAGCTGCGGCAGAAGAAGCTGAAAAGTCTGAGTACAAAGTTACTTTGACAGAAACTGGTTCTCAAAAAATTAAGGTTATTAAAGCGCTTAGGGCTTCAATCACTGGTCTTGGTCTTAAAGAAGCTAAAGAAATGGCAGAGGATGTTCCTGCTGTTGTTAGCGAGTCAATGCCTAAAGAAGATGCTCAAAAAGTTAAGGCTGCGCTTGAAGAGGCAGGGGCAAAAGTTACTCTGTCATAATAAACATTGTTATTATTTAAGAGATATATGTGGGTGTGATTTTTAAATCGTTTTACCTTTCGCAATTTTGCCTGCCGGGGGATAACCCCGGCTTAACCTGTCATTTGAAGGGTTTTCGATTTGATCTTGTGGGCATGATTGCTGTCTGTTGTTACGGTTAGGAGCTGTTGAATGTCGGGACTGCGCTTTAGCAATGCTACTCCAAGGAAATCTTTTGGGAAAATCGAGGAGGTTGTTTCGCTTCCCGATTTAATAGAAATTCAATCGAAGTCGTTTAATGATTTTGTTCAGTTGGATATGTTGCCGACTGAGCGTGAAAATATCGGCTTGGAGAAGGTCTTCAAGGACGTTTTCCCAATAGAGCACGGTGACCGTGCATCTTTAGAGTATGCTGGATATGAGCTTGGAAATTGGGAATGTGTTTGCGGTGCACTAGAAGGGATTGCGAACCGCTACAAGTGGCAATGCAGTTCGTGCAACGGTGAAGGTGCTGGGCGCATTGGTAAGGGCGGTACTTGTCCTTCTTGTCAAAAAAAAGGTGCACAATATGTGCGATGTCAGCAGTGTCATTCTAGGGTGGATATCAAGCCGGCTGTTACCGTAGAAGCTTGTCGATACAGTGGAAAAACTTATTCGATGCCTCTTAAGGTCAAGCTTCAGCTGCTGTCGTGGGACGTGACTTCAGATGGCGGCGAAAAAGTTGTTCGCGACATTAGAGAGCAGGATGTCTTTTTTTGCGATTTGCCTGTCATGGTGGATGCCTACGAGGATGAGAATGGCTACATAAGACTAGGTAGTCGTGGAACATTCTTGATAAACGGTGTTGACAGAGTTGTTGTAAGTCAAATCCACAGAGCTCCAGGTATTTTATTCAATATTGGTAGAAAAACTCGTGATTTTAGAGGTGATCCATCGCCAGCCGCAAGAATAATTCCTGCTCGTGGTGCGTGGCTTGATTTCGAATTTGATCAGAACGACGTTTTGCATGTCAAAGTTGATAAGCGAAAGAAACTGTTAGCAACAACGCTTATGCAGGCGCTAGGTTTCTCACGAGATGAGCTTTTGTCTGAGTTTTACAGTTCAGAAGAAATTAAGTGTGTTGATGGTGTCTTTCTTAGGGAAATAGATGATTCTCTACTTAATCAGAGGATAGAGCCGGAATCTGTTCCAAAGAGCTTAGAAAAAACTTTCCCTGCCGGAACGCTTATTACAAAAGACGTTTTAAAAGCTCTTAAGAGTAAAAAAGTTAAGAGCTTTGTGGTTCGTAAAAGTAGTCTTGTGAACCGTTTTTCATTTGGACAGCTTGTTGATGAGTCTACAGGCGAAGTTATTTTAGAGTCCGGGGATATTTTGACTTCCGAGATAGTTGATAGATTGGAAGCATTGGGCTCTGCAAGCTTTTCTGTTATTCAGTCTTCAGATTATCTATTTCAGCCTTCCATTGCTGTTACACTTTCTGGTGATTCTGCCGACACTTATGAAAAAGCTGTGCGCGAGGTTTACTGCAGACTGCGGCCTGGGGATATTCCTTCATTTAAAGTGATGGAAGACTACATAAAGAATATGCTTTTCAGTTCTAGGCTTTATGATTTGACCGAGGTGGGAAGAATTCGAATCAACAGAAAGCTTGGTTTGAGTGTGCCAGGGGATACGACGACCCTGACCAAAGAGGATGTAATATCCGTTGTCAAATACCTCGTTGGTCTTAAAGAGCGCAAAGAGGGTGAGTTAGACGATATCGATCACCTTGGAAACAGATGTGTGAGACTTGTTGGCGAACTATTGAAGAACCAGCTTTATTCAGGTTTTGCTCGCGTTGAGAAAATTGTCAAAGAAAGATTTAGGCTTCAAGAAAACAACTCAGCTTTGATGCCTTATGATTTTGTAAACGTCAAACCTCTTGTAGCTGTTTTGGGAAGCTTTTTTGGAACTGGTCAGTTATCACAGTTTATGGATCAGACAAATCCGCTTTCAGAGATGGCGCATAAGCGAAGACTTTCAGCTTTGGGTCCTGGTGGTATCACTAGAGAGAGAGCAACATTGGATGTCCGAGATGTTCACCCATCTCACTACGGAAGAATTTGTCCAATCGAAACGCCGGATGGTCAAAATATTGGTCTTATTTCTTCTCTTTCTACATATGCCCACGTAAATTCCTTGGGGTTTGTGGAGACCACTTACAGACCAGTTGAAAATAGTGTTGTAGGCGACGAGGTTGTAAAGCTAGACGCTTTTGAGGAAATCGGAAAGTGTATTGCGCAAGCAACAGCCCCAATCGACAAAAAAAACAGGATCGAGGGTCCTTTGGTTGCCGCTCGTAGGGACGGAAATATTGTCTATGTTTCGCCGAAAGAAGTTGATTATATTGATGCCTCTCCAAGACAACTTGTGTCTGTTGCAACTGCGATGATTCCATTTTTGGAAAACGACGATGCGAACAGAGCGTTGATGGGCTCAAATATGCAGAGACAGGCTGTTCCTCTAATCATGCCTAATCCTCCGATTGTTGGTACAGGCGTAGAAAAAGAGGTTGGTTCGGCAGAAAGTTCTGCAATTATTGCGAGAAATTCTGGTGTTGTCAGATATGTTTCTGCAGACAAGATAATTGTAAGTCTTTCTGGCAAAGGAAAGACAGAAGAAGAGTGGATGGCGCATCCTGTCGATGTTTATAAACTTAAGAAATTTGGTAGGTCTAGTCATTGTACTTGGCTGCACTACACTCCAATTGTAAAAGTTGGCCAAGACATTGAGCGTGGACAAGTGCTTACAGACGGCGCTGCTGTAACTGACGGTGAGCTGGCTCTTGGTAATAACATTTTGGTAGCGTTTATGCCTTGGCATGGATACAACTTTGAGGACGCTATTGTTGTAAGTAGGCGCCTTGTGGAAGATGATGTGTATACATCCATTCACATTGAAGAGTTTACCGTTGAGGCAAGGGATACAAAGATTGGTGCCGAAGAAATTACGGCAGATATTCCGAACATCAGCGAGAGAGAATTAGAGTCCCTGGACGAAGACGGTATTGTCAAAGTTGGTACTCGGGTATCTCCTGGAGATATTCTTGTAGGTAAAGTTACGCTAAAAGGTGATGTCCAGGTATCTCCGGAGGAAAAGCTTTTGCGAGCAATTTTTGGTGAAAAATCTCGTGAAGTTAGAGACACTTCTGCAAGGGTTGATCCTGGTATTTCTGGTACCGTTGTAGATGTTAAAGTCTTTTCCAGAAGTGGTATCAGAAAAGATAAACGTTATAAAGAGGTGGCTGCCAAGGAAGGCGCCAAGATTGAAGAAGAATTTGCATATCAGATAAATGTTCTTCGGGAATCTCTTAAAGACAAAATCATTGCTCTGCTTGAAAAGTCTAAGGGTGTTAAGTTGCCCAAGGATGGCCTCAAAGATTTAAGCTTAGAAGAGCTTGTTGGTGTAGGTGAGTCTGGTGGCAAAGCTCTTAAGAGCAAGCTTGACAAGCTAAATGAGATGTTTAACGACCAGGTTCGTGTTTTGGATGCTTTGAAAGCTGAGCAGATTGCCCGATTGCGTCGTGGTGATGAGCTTCCGTCTGGC
The DNA here is from genome assembly GCA_042576345.1 of Candidatus Babelota bacterium. GTDB lineage: Bacteria > Babelota > Babeliae > Babelales > DAOVOC01. The sequence goes on from JBHPCE010000008.1 coordinate 10,080, forward strand.
GTCATAAAGATGGTTAGCGTGTACGTTGCAATGAAACGATCTCTTTCGGTTGGTGACAAAATGGCTGGTCGTCACGGTAACAAGGGTGTTGTTTCTACAATTGTTCACAAAGAAGATATGCCATATCTTCCTGATGGTCGTCCGGTTGACATTGTTTTGAATCCACTTGGTGTTCCCGGTCGTATGAACGTGGGACAAATTTTAGAAACCATGCTTGGAATGGCTTGTCGTGAACTTGCCGATGGTTTTGGTAGCAAAATAAACGAGATGTCAGAAAAGGCTGTCAAAAATAGGTTGGAAGACTTTTTTGGTAAAGAGGTTGTCGAAAGCGTTGAAGGTGTGGGTGGCGCTGAGGCATTACAAAGTCTTGCCAAGAAGGTTGTCAAAAAAGGCTTCTATGTTTCGACTCCTGTTTTTGATGGTGCGAATTTTGAAGATGATATATGTCCTTTGCTCAAGGAAGCTGAGCTTCCAGAGAGAGGGGTTTACGACTTATATGATGGGCAGACGGGTGAGAAGTTAGCTCAGCCGGTTACCGTTGGTGTCATATATATGATGAAACTTGATCATATGGCTGACGACAAATTGCACGCGCGTTCTGTTGGACCGTATTCGCTTATTACTCAGCAGCCGCTTGGTGGTAAAGCTCAGTTTGGTGGACAAAGACTTGGAGAAATGGAAGTTTGGGCATTATTTGCGTATGGTGCTGCATACACATTGCAAGAGATGCTCACAATTAAATCTGATGATGTGAACGGACGTTCTAAGGCATACGAGGCCATAGTTCATGGAGATGAAGTGCCTACGCCAGGACTTCCGGAATCGTTCAATGTGCTTGTTAAGGAGCTACAAAGCCTAGGGCTTCAAGTAGATCTCTTCAAGGCTAATGAGGAGCGGCTCCATGAATGATCGAATGCTAGAGCGTTTTAGAGAATACATTAACATCGTTCAATTTGACGCCATGAGAATTGGCGTTGCGTCTCCTGAGAAAATGAAAGCGCTTTCTTATGGTGAGATAAAAAAAATAGAGACGATCAACTATCGTACTTTAAAGCCGGAAAGAGATGGTCTTTTTTGTGCCAGAATTTTTGGACCACAAAAGGACTGGGAGTGTAACTGCGGTAAATACAAACGAATGAAGCACCGTGGTGTTACATGCGAGAAGTGTGGTGTTGAGGTTATACAGTCACGCGTTAGGCGTGAGAGAATGGGCCATGTTAAGCTTGTTTCTCCGGTTTGCCATATTTGGTTTCTTAAGGGTGTGCCGAGCTTTTTGAGCATAATTCTTGAGTTGACTGTTCGCGATATTGAACGAGTTGTTTATTTCGACAGTTACATAGTTTTAAATCAGGGCAGTTCTCCGTATCCAGTAAAAACTCTTTTGACTAGCCAGGAGTATGACGAATACGTTCACGCTAACTTGGAAGATGTAGATTTCAGAGCCGAAATGGGCGCTGAAGCTGTCAGGGAGCTTTTGTCGGCTATTGACCTATCTTTTGAGACGAGAAAGCTTGTAGAAGAATATAAGCAGACTGCGTCGGTTGCTCACAAACATAAAATTGCAAGGCGGTACAAGGTGCTCAAGGGCATGTTGGATTCAAATATGCGACCAGAGTGGATGATTCTGAGTATATTGCCGGTTATACCACCGGATCTAAGACCTCTTGTACCTCTAGAGGGTGGACGTTTTGCAAGTTCTGATTTGAACGATCTTTACAGAAGAGTTTTGAATAGAAATATCCGACTGAGAAGATTAATTGATCTTGAAGCACCGGGCGTTATTATAAAAAATGAAAAGAGAATGCTTCAGGAGGCTGTTGACGCGTTGATAGACAATGGTCGTCGCGGTCAACCTGTACGTGGTACAAACCGTAGACCACTCAAATCTTTGAGCGAGATGCTTCGTGGTAAACAAGGACGATTTAGGCAAAACCTTCTTGGAAAACGTGTTGACTACTCTGGTAGATCCGTTATTGTGGTCGATCCAGAGCTTAAGATTCACCAGTGTGGGTTACCTAAGTTAATGGCGCTTGAGCTGTTTAAACCCTACGTTTATATTGAGCTTCAGAATCGCGAGTTGGCCGTTAACCTCAGGGTTGCAAAAAGAATGGTAGAAACAATGTCTCCAGAAGTTTGGGAGGCATTAGAGGCTGTGGTTGAAAATAGGCCGGTGCTCCTTAATAGGGCGCCAACGCTTCACAGGCTTGGTTTCCAGGCGTTTTATCCAATTTTGGTTGAAGGTAAGGCTATTAAGCTACATCCACTTGTCTGTGGTGCGTTTAATGCTGACTTTGACGGTGACCAGATGGCTGTTCATATTCCGCTCAGTACAAACGCGCGCTTGGAAGCTAAGGAATTGATGCTTTCTAGCAAGAACATAATATCTCCGGCTCACGGGCATCCTGTAGCTGTTCCAAGTCAGGACATGGTCTTGGGGCTGTACTTCATGACAAAGCGTCGCAAGAACGTCTTGGGTGAAGGAATGGTTTTTTCGGATGTTGATGAACTGATTTATGCTTACCAACACGGCAAAGTTGACCTTCATGCAGGTGTTTCTTTGAGATTGATGAGTGGTGATATTATAGAAACCACAGTTGGTAGAGTAATTTTGTTTGAATCTCTTCCTAAGGGTGCAGAGTTTGCCTGGATTAACAAGGCTGTTAAGAAGAAAGATTTACAGGAGCTTGTGGCCAAGGTTTATAGAGCCTGTGGTGAAGAAGAGACGGTTAAGGCTCTTGATAAAATTAAAAGTTTGGGATTTTCATCTGCTACACGAGGCGGAATTTCTCTGGGGATTGACGACCTTGTAATTCCTGACACCAAAAAGACAGTGTTAGATAAGAGCCTGAAAGAGGTCGATAGAATTGAGGATCTCTACAAAAGTGGAACCATAACCAACGGTGAGAGGTACAACAAAGTTGTTCAAGTTTGGGCGACGGCAACTGAGGTTGTGGCAAACGATATGATATCCGCTCTTAAGGATGCCGATACAGCTGCCGGAGAAAACAAGGGAGCTGATAGCAATAAACACTTTAACCCAGTCTTTATGATGTTAGATTCGGGTTCCAGGGGAACGAGACAGCAAATTCGTCAGCTAGGTGGTATGCGTGGATTGATGGTTAACCCATCTGGTGAAATTATGGAAACTCCCGTTCTTGCCAACTTTAAGGAAGGTTTGAGCGTTTTTGAGTATTTCATATCAACACACGGTGCTAGAAAAGGTTTGGCTGATACGGCTCTAAAAACCGCAGATGCTGGATATCTTACGCGTCGTCTTGTAGACGTTGCGCAGGATGTTGTTGTGTCGACAGAGGACTGCGAATCTTTAGCATTTGTAGAGTTCAAGGCTTTGGAAGAGGCTGGAATTATCATTGAATCTTTAGAAGACAGAGTTTTCGGAAGAGTTGTAGCGGCGGATGTTAAAGATCCTGTGACTGGTGAGATCGTTATTGAGAGAGATTCACTAATTCTTTGGGAAGAAGTTGCAAGGCTTAAAGAGTCTGCAGTGATTCGGATGAGGGTAAGGTCACCATTGACGTGCCAGGCCCGCCGTGGTGTTTGCTCCAAGTGTTACGGTATCGATATGTCGACAGGGGAACTTGTTGATGCTGGGCTTGCTGTTGGTGTCATTGCGGCACAGTCGATTGGCGAGCCGGGAACACAGTTGACCTTAAGAACATTCCATATCGGTGGAACGGCAAGTGGCTTGGTCGAAGAAAATTTCAGGAGATCCAGATCTGATGGTAAGGTTGTATTAGATTCTGTCAGACTTGTTGAAAATCAAGATGGTGCCTTTGTCGTGATGAACAGAAAGGCTTCTTTGGCCATTATGTATGATGATGGCCGTGAACTTGAATCGGTAAATCTTGAATACGGAAGCTTGCTGCTTGTTAAAGATGGTCAAACCGTCAAAAAGGGCGACAAACTTGTTGAGTGGAATCCGTTCAAGGTCATAATGACGGAAAAAGAAGGTAAGGTTGAATATGTGGACCTTGTTGAAAATGTTACCTACATGGAACAGTTTGATGAGGCTACAGGAAAAGCTGATCTTGTAATTCTAGAAAGAAGAGACGAAAGGCGTCAGCCTTGTCTAGCCGTTATTGGTGGGGATGATGAGGAAATTGCAAGATATTTCTTGCCAACAGGAGCTCATATAGCCGCTAAAAATGGCGAAAAGGTTTTGCCCGGTCAGGTCTTGGCAAGTATTCCAAGAGCAGAGACAAAGGCTAAGGATATTACTGGTGGTCTTCCTCGAGTTGTAGAGTTGTTTGAGGCTCGTTCTCCAAAAGATCCTGCTGTGCTTAGTGATGTTGACGGTAAAGTCGAGTTTGGTGGATTGCACCGAGGACAAAGGCGTATAACTGTGACTGCTGAAGACGGTGAAGTTTACGAGTACAACGTTCCAAGAAGTAAGAACCTTAATGTTGAAGATGGCGAACATGTTCTGGCGGGTGATGAGCTCACGTCCGGATTTCCAAACGTTCACGATATTTTAAGGATTTTGGGACCAGATGAGCTTCAGAAATATTTGGTAAAAGAAGTTCAGGCAATTTACACAACCCAGGGTGTTCATGTGCACGACAAGCACATAGAAATCATTGTAAAGCAGATGCTTAGAAAAGTTAGGATTACAGATCCTAGTGACACGAGCTTTGTCGCTGGTGACAGAGTTGATAAAATACACCTTCAGGCTGTCAATAGGGTTATTGCGTCAGAGGGTGGAAAAGTTGCTGTAGCGGTACCTCTTTTGATGGGTATTACAAAAGCTTCGCTTGGAACAGAGAGCTTCTTAGCTGCGGCCTCATTCCAAGAAACAACGCGTGTTTTGGCCGAGGCGGCCATTACGGGCCAGGTTGACTACCTTCGGTGCTTGAAATCAAACGTTGCCATTGGTAGATTAATCTCTGCCGGTACTGGTATAGAATCGTTCCGGCTTAAATATCTTGGTGAAGACATGTCGGATTTAGAAAAACAAGCTTGCAAAGAAGAGGAACTTGAGGCTGGTTTGGATGGTATATCGTTAGGTTGATGATTGAGTGTAGGCGCGTAGCTCAGCTGGTAGAGCGTTGCTTTGACGTAGCAAAGGTCAGCGGTTCGAGCCCGCTCGTGCCTACCATAGTTTTTGTAGAAGTTCTAAAGGATCGTGATAATGTTGAGTAGAGAGCAAAAAGAAAATGTTTTGTCGGACTGGGGATTGTCCGGTGCAAGTGTTGGGTCAACCGAAGCTCAGGTATGTTTTTTGACTGCACGCATAAGTCAAATTGCTAAGCATTTAAAAGACAATCACAAAGATCACAGCTCGAGACTTGGCTTAGTTAAGTTAGTTGGACGCAGAAGAAGGCTTTTGGCTTATCTCAAGCGGCAGGATCTTGAACGGTTTAATTCTGCTATGAAGCAGATTAAGGCGTAATTGATCTTTTTAGCCGAATTTTGCACCGGCATAGTTATTATTTAGGAGACAAATGTCTAAGAAATTTAAATTGGAATCGGTTGGTATCGAAGTAGAAATTGGAAAACACGCGTTACAGGCCGATGGCGCTGTGTGGGTGCGAAATGGGAAGAATGTTTTGCTAGCAACAGCTGTTGGAAGCAAAGAACAGCGTGAATATATGGGATTTTTCCCACTTACAGTTGAATATAGAGAGCGTCCCGTTGCCGCAGGAAGAATTCCTGGTGGGTACATAAAACGAGAAGGACGTTTGAGTGATTCAGAAGTTCTGGCATCACGTACAATAGATCGTGGGATACGTCCACTTTTTCCAAAGTTTTATTTTAATGAAGTGCAGGTTATGGCTTCCCTACTGTCTTCGGATGGTTCTTTTCCTAGTGAAGTTTTGGGAGTTATAGGGGCTTCTCTAGCTTTAACTATATCTGGTATGCCTTTTCTCGGACCAATTGGGGCTGTAGAGGTTAACAGAATAGATGGAAAATGGACTTTTAACGATGGACATGCGGTTTCATCAGATTCGCCAGACCATTTTGTGGTTGTTGGAACGGCTGATGGAATTTGCATGGTTGAAGGAATGTGTGATCATCTTATCGAAGATGATCTTTTAGATGTTCTTGAAACGGCCCAAGAAAAAATTCGTGAACAAGTTGAATGGCAGCTTGAGATCAAAAAAGAATTGGGTGTAACTCAAAAAGAAGTTGTAGAGACTTTTGATTGGGCAGGTTGGGCAGAAAAGGTTCGTAGCGTGATGCCTACCAACTGGAATGAGATTCTTTTTTCCAGTGATAAAAAAGATTTTAGGCGACAACTTTCGGAAGCAAAAGATAGTGTAAAAGCTAAATTTGAAACCGAAGTCAATAACGGGGAAATTTCTTCTAAAGAACTAGGTTTTTTATTTGATTTAGCTCTGAAAGAACACGCATCTGATGAAGTTTTTAAGGCCGGCAAGCGTTTTGACGGTAGAAAATTTGATGAGGTCAGGCAGATTAGCAGTGAGGTTGGATTTCTTCCTTGCGTGCATGGCTCGGCTTTATTTACACGTGGCGACACTCAAGCTTTGTCCAGTGTAACATTGGGAGCTGCTCAGGATGCGCAAAAAGTAGAAACTTTGTTCGGTGGAACAGAGGCTCGAACGTTTATGTTGCATTATAATTTTCCACCGTATTCAACTGGAGAAGTAAGACCTCTGCGTGGTGTTGGAAGGCGTGAGATTGGGCATGGGTACCTTGCGGAGACCTCTTTTTACAATGTTCTCCCCTCACAAAATGACTTTCCCTACACCGTTAGATCTGTTGTAGATATTTTGAGTTCTAACGGATCTTCTTCAATGGCTTCTGTTTGTGCGACAACTCTCTCTCTCATGGATGCTGGTGTTCCAGTTAAAGATATGATTGCAGGGATTGCCATGGGCCTTATGCAAAGCTCTTCCGGAGAGTTCTTTGTTATTTCCGATATTCTTGGAAGCGAAGATGCGCACGGTCTCATGGATTTCAAGGTAACAGGTTCCGAATCTGGAATTATGAGTTTTCAGATGGATATCAAAACTCGTGAGGGACTTCCAAGAGATGTTCTCAAAAAGGCTCTTGAAGCTGCCAGGGCAGGACGTCTTCATATCCTATCCGAAATGAAAAAGACTTTGACAGAACCGCGCGAAACAGTTTCTGAAAATGCGCCGCGTGTAGTTTCGCTTAAGATCGAAACGGACAAGATTGGGTTGTTGATTGGTCCTGGTGGAAAAACAATCAAAGATATTACATCAAAAACAGATACCAGTGTTGACATAGAAGATGACGGTGTTGTCAAAATATTTGCCAAGAGCAAGGCCAGTTTGGACGAAGCGCATGGCATTATAAAAGCTTTGACCGGAGAAATCGAAGTCGGTACAGAGTACGATGGTATAGTGCGTAGCATTGTGGACTTTGGAATGTTTGTCCAAATTGTACCTGGAAAAGACGGGCTTGTGCACATTTCCGCAATAGCCAAGGATAAGCAAAAAGATCTTACAAACATTTGTGAGATAGGAAGTAAGCTTAAGGTTGTTGTGACAGCATATGACAAGAGAACTGGCAGGATCAGGCTTGTCGCTCCAGAACTCGAGAAATAATTAAGAAAAACATATGTGGACTGCAGTGGGTGTACAAGTTTTGTTGTACACCCATTTTTTTTGAGATAAGTTCATGAAATTGGGATTTGAGGATATATTTGACATCTCGTGTTTAGATAAAATCTTTGAAAAAGATACTTGGAAAGTCTTATGTTTTTCCGGAAAAGCCTTCCCCGGAGCATTTTTGAAAAGATGGCGTGAGACCTTGTCGAAAAAATTAGGCATACGTTTCAAGTATGTTTCTTGTGAAGGCAAAAAGATTCCAAAGCAGCTTTGTCAACAATCGTTTTGGGGAAATGAGGATATTTATTGGCTTGGTGAGATAACTTCCGAAGAATTTTTGAAAAAATTTGGAGAGATGGCAGTTTCTGGAAAGGTAGTTTGCTTTTCTTCCAAGAAAGTTCCAGACGGCTGGGTTAGTCGGCAAGACTGTTTTGTGGCAAATCTGAGCGGTTCCTACGAGATGGAAGTTTTGGCCAAATTTTTCGAGGTCTCAAATATTTCCGCTTTTCTTAGGATTGTTAAAAAATTACAGGATTTTTCCGGCAACATATCACTCGAGCAATTTTCCCATGCTTTAGAGTATTCACAACTTGTTGGTGGAAGAAATCTAGAAAGCTTGGTCCAGTGTTTATGCGAGCTTTCGGAAAAAGACCCCCGATTGTCCGAATTGTCCGAGAATTTTTTATGTGGCAACTCTTCGGAGTTTTTTAAGCTTTGGGATGAAATTGTTGGGCTTTATTCTCTTCCATTTTGGATATCGTTTTTTACCAGAATTTTATGGAATTGCGCTTGCTATGTTCAGACGATGTCCTTGGGGTTTCAGCAGGTTGCAAGATCTACAGGTTTTAGGCTACCGCGAAAATTTCAGTCGGATTTGTGGAGAAAATTTTCCGTAAAGGGACTTTCAGAGCTGTATAGAGAGTTTTATTTGCTGGATTGCTCTTTTAAAACATCTGTTATTTCTGAAGCTCAAATTGAAAGCTTGTTTGCAAAGCATTTCCGTTTTACTGAAGATCCTCAGGTTTTTGAAAAAAATCATTGACGTTTCGTCTAAAACTTAAAATACTTCCCCTACTGCAGTGATTAAACGTGATTTTGTATTTTGTTTATTTAGATAAGCACGGGTGTATTGCGCTTATTTTATAGGAAATAATCATGAAAAATGTTTTTAAAGTTGTCCTGGTTTCTTTGTGCGGATTTTCTGGTGTTTTGGCGTTGTTGGAATTGGTGTTTCCATGCCAACTTCTAGCGCTCCAGACAGAAGATACGTCTGGCCGGCAGAGCTTGGCGACGAAGGCTTTTGGTCTGCGAGAGCTCACTTTGGCTGCTACTGGAGATATTGGAGACTTTTTAACCCACACATTTTTGTCAGTGGCCAATTCCGCTTTGCAACCCCCGTAGACAGAAGGGTTTCAGAAATAATTTACGGCAGAGACGACATGAGCGTTCCTCGCGACCTTCCGTTTGTAGACTCAGAAGCAACCTTTACAGAACAGTGCACAGAAAATGAGTCCAACATACCTGCATTTGCCCAAGGCGTTCATCGCATTGAATACCGCAAGGGACAACAGATCAACATAAGAGCTGGAAACATCATGGACAAAATCTTTCTTCACGATGCATATTTAGATATTTTCTACGAATTTATGGGCAAATTCGAAGACAAACTTGGCTTCACGTACGAAGAAGCAGTGCTGGACGGCGCCAAACTTATGCGCTGGACAGACCAGGTTGCCCACCGCGTAGGTATTACATACGCTTACCAACACAGTGATCTGATGAGGCTAGAGGTTGGCGCCAGCCACGTTTTTGCCGGCCAAAATGTCCTTAGAACTTTTGATGTCAAGGCGGGAATGCAGTTCAATTTTTAGGCAAACCTAGCCAAACAAGCTTTCTTTCGCGTTTCGAAATTTTGTAATTTTCCACTCTCCTGACAAATTCGCACACTTTTGGCTCGCATTCCCATTCCCCAGAAACCCAACAAACAACTTGGCTTTCACGGTACCCGGAAGTTGCCCTAAACACTCTCGAAAGTTCTACCTCGTCAAAAGTGGCTTTTGTCACAAAAAGGTCAACATTTCCTTCCGTTGTGCGCAGAAATGTTCGCCAGTCTAGCTGGCAAATTGCAACATCTTTGAGACCCAGCTCTTGTATCACATGCCTCAAAAATTCCCCGCGCTTCTGACTGACTTCTATCAAAAGCACCTTTAGATGCGGAAACATTATTTTTAAGGGCAAACCAGGAAAACCAGCTCCAGAACCTACATCTGCAATCGAATCTAGTTTTTCCATTTCAACAAAATCTTTGAGAGCCAAAGAATCTTTGAAATGCTGTTTGACCACAGCCGAAAGAGTTTTCAATGCTGTCAAATTTCGGGTTTTATTCCACTCCATAAGCATTTCAAAATATTTTTTAAACATGCCTAGCTTTTCATCCGAAAGCCCGTATTCAAGCTTAAAATCGCCCCAAACAAGCTCAGGATCTCTTTCTTTTATCTTTTTTTTATTTTTAGAAAGCACAACTTTTGATATCTTTGGCTTCATGCTTATAACTCCAAGACAACAGACTGACATGACAAATCATTAAAGTTTATACCTGGAACAAATAAGCTCAACTTTGGTATTCTCAAAGTGTAATTACCAAGAAGAGCACTCCAGCACAGGATTAAGACTATGAAAACATTTGAAAAAATTCAAAACATTATCTTGGCACTCGCGGCAATTTTAACAACTCAAAAACAGGTTATGGCCGACTCAAGGCTGATTGCGAGGCTTACACCGGCTCCTGCAAAGGCACTTCTTCTTGCAAGTAAAGAATTCAAAGATAAAGAGAAAAAAGAAGTTCCCAAGCTGCCCACCAGAAAACTGGGCGGCCTTTTAACGTTTTATGGTGGATATTATGACTACTCCAACAAAGACGGCTCGATTAACTACCCACTGCGCCACGAGGCCAAAAAAATATACGTTGTTGTAACCCCAAGAATCGAAGTTGCCAAACTCCACAAAGAAACCGTCTCTCATATCAAGGCAGACGGTGAAAAAATGCCTAATCTCAAAAATACAAAAATAAGCATCCCCAAGGACAAAAAAAGCAAAATCTATCTTCTGGAAAAAGTAAAAAACGACGAAGACCTTTGGACCTGGAAAGTCAGCGAAAAGCAACTGCCAGAAAATAGGCGGCTAAGCAGAATTTCGCTCATAATCATTTCGGAGACAGAAAACATTTTTGTACCCACAGGAAGCTTTCTTTCACAAGAAAGCGAGCACCTAATTCTACCACAAATCCATGTTTTGGGAAGAAAGAAAACCGACTCTCATATCCTAGAAAACATTGATTCGACAAAATACTTTGAACCCATCAAAAAGACCACAGAAAAAGGAACGCCTCTGCCAAAAAAGCCCACAAAGAAATTCAGCAGAGGCATAGTGACTAATTTTTAATTATGACAAAAAACAGATAGATTGCTTCAAATTTCTTTCTAATGTCATCCCATGTTTCTTTCTAATGTCATCCCAGACTCGATCTGGGATCTAGTCCTTTTTTTTTCACCAAAAAATATAAGGAAAAGATCCCGGGTCAAAGCCCGGGATGACAGATTTGTTTATATGCAAGGTTTTCGATATATTTAGTGCCAACAGCCACGGGTGTTTAGAGCTTCTTCACATTCATCATCTTCGTCATCGTCTTCGCACTCGTCAAAGCACTCACAACCCCACTCTGGCTCACATTGACAATCATCATCTTCATCACCCTGTTTTTTAACCCATTTTCCCGACTTTAAAAAACCCCAAAGCTTATCGCCAAAACTTCTGGGATTGTTTATAAAATACCCATCAATATCGGCTTTCAAAACCTTAAGCAAATGCTGTATTTCCACTTCGCTGACATTTTCTTCATGTTTTACCTGCTGCATTTTCCATACAACGCTGCATGGATAAAATTTGCTCAACGTGTCCAAATCTCCGGAGTTTACCATGCGTTTTATACGCGCAACACATTTTCTTTGATCAAAATAACGCTTGATTGTCACAGCAATTAAAGTTGCAAGCGCCACAATTCCACCAACCTTAAAATCGTCCCAACCGTCTTCTATTTTCATCTTATCTTTAATAAAACTCTTTACCCCAAGGTTTTCATTACACTTGCACCAACTCGACAAAAAACTTCCCGCAACAAATGCTGCCAGAGGCGCTGTTAAAAAAATTCTGTGTGATGTGGCATTGCGCAAGAGTTTGTCGGCATTTTCGTACTTGTCGTACGTTTTAAATAGTTTTTTGCAACAGCACACGGGCCTTGCACTCAAAACCTGAGAAAATGTGAAAACAACCAAAAAAAACAAATTATCTCTCTTCATTGAGCTCTCCAAAAAATCCCACACAGAACAACACTTCGAGATTTTATCACATAAAGATTTTATGGTCACCGCTGAATACACCACATGACAACTTTTGAAATCTTGATACAAAACAATAGCCTGTATAAAAAAACAAAAAACTGAGGAGTACCTTGTTTATGAAAATGCAAACGCTTGCTCTGATATCCATATTGTCCGTATCAGCAACAAGCACCTCGGGGCGAAAATTGGCCCACCCTTTACAAACTCAACACAAATCAGGAGGATCTATGTACAACATCAAAACATCCATAAAACCAAAAAATCTTAACAGTATTTCCAACTCACAAATTGAGGACCACTGGAAGCTTTACGAAGGCTATGTCAAACAAGTTAATCAAATTATAAAAACTAACGAAAACAGACATATGCTATCTTTTGAACTCAATGGACTTTTGCTTCACGAGCTTTATTTTGAAAATCTTGGAAAACACACAAAACTGCCTGAAAACTCATCTCTGAAAACTGCGATTTTGAAAACCTGGGGATCAATAAAAAAATGGGAAGATGATTTTATTAAGACAGGACTTTCTAGAGGCATTGGATGGGCAATCTTGTACACAAACAAAGCATCTGGAAATTTGTTTAATATTTTTGTTAAAAATCACGAAAACGGCCACCCCGCAGGCCTCACTCCACTGCTTGTCATGGATGTATGGGAACATGCCTACATGGTTGACCACAACGCCAACGGTAGGAAAGACTACATTGCAGCATTTATGAAAAACGTAAGATGGGATATCATAGAAAAACGCTTTAACTCATAAAAAACGAAAGGGAAAACATGGGAAGCCGTGGAAAAGAAATCGTCAAAGTTGACGTAGAAAAACTTTTAAAAATGCTCAACAAAGCCCTTGCAGACGAGTGGCTAGCAACATATCAATATTGGATTGGAGCCAAAATCGCAGTCGGCAACGAGCGCTCGGCCGTCGCCTCAGAATTTCTTGTACACGCAAAAGAAGAGCAAGGCCACGCAGATCAACTCGTCGAACGCATAGTTCAACTTGGAGGCACCCCAGTTTTGGGACCACGCGAATGGCTAGAGATCAGTCCAAAAACTTATCTGAAACCAGAAAGCTTTAAAGTTAAAGATCTTCTTAAACAAAACATTACAGCAGAACAAGGCGCAATTTCTGACTACCACAACATTTTGGAGTTTACCCATGGCAAGGATCATGCCACACACCACTTGGTTGGCCAAATTTTAAGAGACGAGATTCATCATGAAGACGAGTTGGAAACAATGCTAGAGGACCTGCTTAGCACCTAAAGTCTGGGATGACAATAAAAGTAAAAAAAGGAGAAAGGAATGAAAAAACTAATTCTGGCAATGGCTTTGACAATTCTGGCAATAATCCCCGGTTGCAAGTGGTTTTCCACACAGGAAGAAAGTGAGTGCAGTGGCGTTGTAAAAATGCTCAATGTCGCGCTAGCCGAAGAATGGCTGGCCGCGTATCAATATTGGATCGGCGCACAGGTGGCCAAAGGGGCCTTGGGGCAGCAGGCTTCGGAAGAATTTTTGGAGCATTATCACGAAGAACTGGAACACGCACAAAAAATAGCAGATCGCATTATGCAACTGGACGGCGTTCCTGTCTTGAATCCCAAAGAATGGTTCACTCTAAGCCCTCATGGCTTCGATCATCCAACAAACTTTGACGCAAAAAAATTGATAGAACAAAATATCGCAAGCGAACGGCGCGCAATCAAAACTTACAACAAAATTTTAACCGTCGTTCACGGAAAAGATCATGCGACGTACGACCTTGTTTCTGGAATACTGAGAGATGAAATTGAACATGAAAATGAGTTAGAAAGGCTTATTGAGTGAGGCATTTTTGAGTTGTTGAAGAATGTTTTGGAAGTGGGGATAGTATTGAGAGTTTGAAGGTCTTGAATGAGAAAGGGCCTGGCGAATGCCAGGCCCCTAACTTCATTTACTATTTCTTAGCTTTACACATTTCGCATCTCTTCGGTGAAGTTCTATGCTCACAACTAAAAGGATCCTGGACGACTTGTGGGTCGCCGCCAACTTTGCGTGGGCCCTCTCCACCTCCGCCATCGCTCACACCGCCTTCACCGCCGCTCGTGCTGTCATGGCCGCCTTGTTCGCCCTCTTCTTCCTTCAATTTATCATCGATCTCGTCAGCAGGGCCGCCTCTCAAACTTCCTTCTCCTGGAGTTTCTCCATCACGCTCTCCGTCATGCTTACCTTTACCTTCATCGTCCTCATCTTCACCTTTACCGGCAAAAGCAAGATATCCTCCGCCAGAAATTGCGGCAGCAAAGCAAGCCGCTCTCACAGCATTTATTGCCACGTTTTCTTTTCCGCAAAAGGTTTGCATAAGGGCCTTTTTAACGGATCTCTGGCCTGACTCTTGGTCATAAAGATTGGAAAAAACGGAAATTACAGACTCACCCATGGCTCCAAAACCAAAGGCAAGGCCTATGACTGAAAGCTCTGCGCCAAAACTATTATTTTTAGGTGAGCCTTGTGGGGTCTCTTCTTCCATTGCTCTGACACCAGACACTGCTGACAAAGCGAACATCAATACAATAAAACTATTTTTCTTCATGGAACTCTCCATTTTTTGAGGCCCTTTGCCCCTTTTTTAATAAAACATCCGCGCACCTCGCGCACAACCGTAAGCGGCGAAGCTTCAAAAGCCTCGTAAACACGCCCATTAACAATAATGATACACTAAAAAAAATAAAATACAAGCTTTCGGGCGGCTTTTTTTAAAAAAAAAACAAATTGAAAAGATATGGTAGGTTAAATATGAATACGGAACGAATTCAATGAACTAACTCAACACACGCTTAAAAAGCCCGCAACTCTTCAATTTTTCACTGTGGCAATCTAACAAAACCTTTATTGATTCTCCTGAAAGCTCAATGAAATCTTTCCGCAAACCTTCGTCCGTAAATTCATACACATATCCCCTGTAAGAGTCTCCGCAATCAAATACAGAAACCTCATATTTTTTGCCACTAAAATCAAATTGAAGATCACCAGACTCGTCTAAAGCTGCCTCTTTCTTACCTTTTAGAATCATAAATAACTCTTCATTAACCGCTTGTATAACGGAAATTTTACTGAAATCTACTGAAGTTTTGGATGATAAACATTCGTGTCCCAAAAAAAATACCGTGTCTCTGTGTTTATCATCCAAAACTTCCATTTTTTCACTAGGGCTTTCACTGGGTCTCTCAATCGAAAGCAACGATTTTACAAAAGAACGCTCTGCATCATCTTCCATTTCACCGTTAAACCAATCTTCAACACTTCCACCTTCATCATCTGCATCTGCATCTTCATCATCTGCATCTTCATCATCTGCATCTGCGTCTCTAGAAAACTCTTTATAAGCGCTCTTAGGAATAAAAACAAAATCGACAATCCCACCGCAAAGCATTGCAGAAGCAAGCAATCTGTAAAAATTTCGGTATTTTTTAAATTTAATTAACTTCAAGAATCTAATATTTCTAAATTTTGTGGGAAATACCGTCACAGAGGCGTCAAGAATTAGGTAA
>JBHPCE010000009.1:0-21779 GCA_042576345.1 Candidatus Babelota bacterium
TCACGTATGGCAAGCCATTACTGAGTAGTGATTCTTCGATTAATCGTGACTGGTGGTGAGCTCTGTACAGAATGGCAAATTCGCTTTTTTTGTGGCTTGCAGGAAGGTTTTTTGCAATGGCGCCCACAATGTCTGCTTCTTGGTATTCGTTATCGCATCTCACAGAAAGGATGCGGCCGGAAGCTTTTTTTTCAGACCAAAGATTTTTTGGTGTTCTTTTTGTGTTGTTTGAAATGACGCTATTTGCTGCTTCCAAAATTGGTTGTACAGAACGATAATTTTGCTCAATTTTTACAATATTTACCGGTGCAAAGTCTTTTTTAAATTTTGCCATGTTTTCGACAAGAGCCCCTCTCCATGAGTAGATCGATTGATCTTCATCGCCAACAGCGCACAGTGAATCCAAAACGAATTTTCTATCTTTATCCAGCGCCATATTTTTTAAAAGAGCATGCTGAACTTCGTTTGTGTCCTGATATTCATCAACCAAAAGATGTGTAACTCTTTGTCTTAATTTTTCAGCGAAATCATTATTCAGCCGAATCTAGAGATTCAAGGGAGCTTACAAGGTCGTCTAAAGCCATTTTTGTGACTTCTCGATCGTCGGTCAATTTGCTCACAGCTTCAGTTTCTCTAAGTAGGGAATCTTCAAGCCTGGCTTTTGTTCTTGCAAGTTCTTCAACTTGGCTTTTAAGAGATTCGTTTTCTTGTTTAACATTTTTGTAATTTTCTACAAAATCCCTTATTTTCGCTTCTAACCGTTCAAGTTGCTCCATTTCCTCGTCCCCTAAAGTGGCGCATAATTAACAATACTACGTTTCTACGTATTTTCTGGCGCACTTTCTGTTTTAACAAGAGAGACAAGCGCTGCGAAAGCTTTCGGGTCAAAAATAGCCATCTGACTAAGCATTTTGCGGTTTAGCTTTGTTCCAAAAACTTTTGCAGAATTGATAAATCTGCTGTACGACATTCCGTGCTCTCTACATGCTGCGTTTAGCCTAGAAATGAAAAGCGACCTGAAATCGCGCTTCTTTTTCTTTCTTCCAACGTAGGCAAACGCCATCGCTCTTAAAAGCGTCTCTTTTGCTCTTCTGAAGACATTTTTACGCTGTCCCCAGAAACCCTTTGTTTTTTTAAGGAGTCTTTTATGCCTTTTTCTGGCAACAACTCCTCGTTTTACACGACTCATGAATAATCCTCACTAAGTTCTTTAAACAAACATTAAATAAACAGAATTAATATGGAAGCAAAATATTAATTTTTTGCTCATCCATTTTTGAAACGTATCTCACGCCTCTCAAACCCATTGTCTGACTGGAGCTTCGCGCCCAGGCGTGGTGTCTTCGGTAGGCCGCTGCACGCTTAAGTTTACCTGCAGCGTTTTTACGAAATCTCTTTCTACTTCCGGAGTGACTTTTCATTTTTGGCATATTCATTTACCTCTTTTAACAATCAAAATATACAACAATGTTCAACGAATTTTAGCAACCAGTACTTTGGACCACATGTTAGTCCCTTTACTCTCTTTCTGCTCTTCCAAACTTAAAATCTCTTCGTTGTTTTTAAGTACATCTTTAGAGATTCTTGAAAAGAGTCCTTCACCGAGAGTCCTTTTTATAGCAATTTCACGACCACGAAACTGCAAAGTTACTTTTACGTGTTTACCATCTAATAAAAATCTGACGGCACGATTCAGCTTAACAGTGTAGTCCCCAAGGTCTATGTTTGGACGAAATTTAATTTCTTTAACTTCTATGGTTTTTTGCTTTTTCTTGGCTTCACCAGACTGTTTTTTTCTTTCATATAAAAAACGCCCAAAATCCATAATTTTGGCCGTGGCCTGGCCTCCCGGCTCCCCACTACCTATTTGGACTAAATCTAAACCGGCGCTTTTTGCCATACTAAGAGCTTGCTCCCTAGAAACTATTCCTAGGTTTTCCCCCGTATGAGTAATTAAACGCATGTCATCAGCTTTTACGGCCTCGTTTATAAGATAACCCTCGTTCGGAAGCGTTTTTTCGCGCTGCCTACCTCTAGAAGATTTGCGTTTCATTACTACTCCCCAGTCTCTTGGTTTGTTTTTTTATCAATTTCACCAGTAATAAGTTTAAAGAATTCTTGTTCTTGCTCAAGTTTTTTTAAAAGCTTGTCTCGTCCCTGGGCTATTTTAGTCCCCTCGTGCGAAAACCAAGCTCCAGCTTGTTTTATAATTCCATTATTCATAGCCAACTCAAGAACTTCGCGATACTTACAAATTCCCTTGCCAAAAATCAAATCAACTTCCACCCTTGCAAAAGGCGGAGCAACTTTGTTCTTAACTATTTTGACACTTAGCCTGTTTCCAACCGGCTTGTCGCCCTTCTTCAGTGTAGCTATTTTTCTTATATCAAGTCTTACTGAAGAGTAAAATTTTAATGCATTTCCACCAGATGTTGTTTCTTTGTTGGCAAAAGGCAAAGTATTTATTTTGCTTCTGATTTGGTTGATAAAGATCAAGACAGTTTTAGACTTGTGAACTATGGATGTTAATTTTCGTAAAGCTTTTGACATCAACCTTGCCTGCAAACCAACTTGGATATCTCCCATATCACCGTCAATTTCGGCTTTTGGCACAAGTGCTGCTACAGAGTCTATAACCAACAAATCAATTGCTCCAGATCTAATCAACATTTCCGCAATGTCCAGTGCCTGTTCACCGTAGTCAGGCTGTGAAATGACCAAGTCATCTACGTTAACACCAACACTACTTGCATATGAAGTGTCCATGGCATGTTCAGCATCAATAAATGCACACACACCGCCATTTTTTTGTGCCTCGGCAATAGCGTGAAGCGCTACGGTAGTTTTTCCAGAGGCTTCTGGACCAAAAACTTCCACAATTCTTCCACAAGGAAATCCCCCGACACCTAAGGCATTGTCTATAAAAACCGATCCTGTAGAAATCGTGGCTATCTTTGTCTTTGGAAGCTGACCAAAGAGCATAACCGAGCCCTGGCCAAACTGTTTTTGTATTTGCGCGAATGCTGCATCTAAAGCCTTCATGCGTTCTGGACGCGCATCCTTTTTTTTATCTTTGCTTGTCTGTGATGTTGTCATGAAACCTCTCGTTAGTTCATCAGTAATCTGAATAATCATCGTCTGAAACTGGTCTGTCTAAAACACCAGATTCAGTCTCTATTTTAGCATCTTGAAGCATACTGGCAATGAAACCTTGCAGTGTTGCTACACCAAGAAACGGATCCTCTATTTTGTCGTCCACCTTTTTCTTAGGATCTTTCTTTCCATTTTCCCTTCCAATGAGGCGAACCATGAAATAGTCCTTATCATTGTCGTGTTTTAACACTTGAGATTTGTCAGTAATTTCAAACGCCCTTAAGACCAGATTTCCGGCGTTTTCAGGTGATTTTATAGTCGATTCTGGCGTTAAAAGTTGCGTTGTGATCAAGCTGAACCCGTCTTTCTCACTCAAGGCCTTAAAAGTAGTTTTTTTAGCCAAGAGCTTTTCGTGAAGCTTTGACGCTGTCTCTCTGGCAAGTCTTTTGGTTCTTGACTCTACGTACGCTTTTTTAACTACGTCTTTTACTTCTTTAAAAGGTCTTATTTTCGGTTTAACTATCTCATCTATCGAAAATAGTGTGTAACCGCCTTCCTCTGGAACATATCCAACGTAAGGCACTGATCTGTTCCACGAGAATATAGCTTTTATAAAGCCACCCTTTTCTTTGTGTTCTGAAAGAAGCTTTCTCTCAGCTTCTGTGTAAGATTCTGTTGTCACCTTTAAATTGTGCTTTTTAATAAAATCGTCAAAATTGTCGGGGTTGTCGTAGCACGACCTCATGAACAGTTCAACTTCGCTACGAAGCTTGTATCCTGACATGCGTTTTTCTAGAAGTGCTCTTATTTCACCCTTAACCGAATCAAAAGGCTTTATCTCTGGAAGTTGTTTATCCTCAAGCTGAACAAGGTAAAAGGCTTCGTCAGTCTTGATTATCGGAGAAACATCTCCCTTGCTCTGCATCCACCCCACTGCATTTTCAACCTTCTTGGGATATATGTCTTTTCCAAGCTCAAAGTAGCCAGATACACCGACTTGAACCTTTAACCCAGCTTCATCCGCTTCCTTTTTGGCAACTTTTCTCAAATCAGCCTTTTGACCTTCTTCACGCATCGTCTCTGTGATGTCGTCAAAAATGGCGTGTATGAAATTAAACTCTTTTTTAGATGTGTCTTTTTTAATTTGTGTGAAAATAACTCTGATTTTGAATTTTGCCGGAGTTGAATACTTTGTACCTGCATATCTGTTGTAATGCTCAGTTATGTCGTATTCACTGACACTCGATTTACCCGAAAATGCGAATTCTTTTATGTGTGCAACGCGCACTTTGCGAGTTTCTGGACTCATGTATTTTGATTTTCTCTTGTCATAAAAACTCTTCAGTTCTTTTTCTTTAATCCCACCCTTCTCTACTTTTTTTTCGAAGTGAGAAAAAGGCATAGACAAAATTTCGAATTTCTTTTTGGCTGTCTTTTGATCCGTGTCAAAATCAAATGCGTATTTTGGTGAGTATGAACCTTGTTTTATTATTTCTCTAAGCGTGTTTCGCTTGATCTCACCCTTCAGTTCTCTTTCATACGTGTCAACATCGGTATGAAACGTGGAGGCCACCATTTGTCGATACGCGTTCATGTCAACCTTGCCGTCTCCTCGTACAGCCTGACCTGCAAGACCCTGCTCCAAGACAGCCTGAAGTTCTTCTTCACCCACAGTCAGCAACAGATTATCTGCAATCTGATCTAAAAGAGCATCTTCCGCGCAAGATCTTATAACCGATTCTGGTTCAATTTTTGCAGCCAAGTGTGCAAAGCCATACTGCGCTAGCTGCGATCGATACATCTGTTCTCTAATCATCGTATGGCGATAATGAAATTCTGAAATTGGAAGTCCATTCACTTTACCAATTCGCTTTCCACTACCATCAGAATCTTTCCAAAAGGCCATGAAGAGCCCACCACCAGCAGGTAGTGCCATTGCAAGAGCGACAAAGTACCAAACCCATCTAATTTTCTTTAATTTACGGCGCATTTCTATGATCATTGCCTTTAAAACCCCTGTTTCAGTCAAACCCGTTTATAACAAACAAGTCTAAGTATAAGGATTTTTTCAAACAAATGTAGTCGGAATATAAAGAAAGTTGGGTATCTATTCTTACATAACGGTTCTATCAAGATATAAAGCCAGGCTGATCTTCAACTTCAGAACCATTAGGACCGTGTTCAACCATAGTTCCGCCTCCATCAAAATCGCGTTCAGCCATAGTTCCGCCTCCAGTCCCATAACCTGGAAATTCAATAGGCATCTCAGCAGTTGACTCTCGAAAGTCGGGCACCTCCACAAACGGCTCAACACCAAACCTCATTGTCATGTAGCCAGCCCAAATTGATGAAATTATAGCTCCAAGTCGAAAAAGTGCTTTATTTTCGCGAACGTTAAGCAAACTTTTGAAAAATTCTTTAAAGTGTTTTGGTACGCCTCTCCTCGCTTTTGGATTGGAATCCAGCATTGTGTACCACCTGATCATGTAATTTGACACAGCCGCGGTCAGCATTAGACCAAAGCCCACTGTTGGCAATGCTGTAAGGAATAGAGTTGAGCGGGTTGGAATTGCGTAGAGATGGTTAAATGGTCTGCAACTGACGATTTTGATATGCTTTGTAAGCAAGTTGGACAATGATTTTATTTTTTTTTCTAAACTCGGCTTACGCTGTCTTGCTATTTTCACACTTTTAGAATCGGTAAGACCTGCATTTATTTGGGTAATCGCCTTCTTAAAAATAGTGCCCCTTCTTTTTTCCGCCATTTTTCTGCAATATTCAACTTGTAGCCTATTTTCTTCAATGATTTTTTCTATTTCATCCAGTTGTAGCCTAATTTTCTCAACTGTTTCTTTAAACTTTAGAGCGCTAACCAAATCTAAAAACCCAGCCTCAGCCGCACTTGGCAGCAAAAATATGGCTAAGAATAATAGTGTTTTGCTCTTCATCTTTTCATCTCTTTTATGCGGAAACTCAAAATACCGAACTTTAAATCTTCACTTTAAATCTTCAACTTTATGATGAAGTAAAATTTTAAAATTGGCAAAAAGACTCTAAAAACCGGTAAAAATTGACATTTTTTGAGGGTAATTTCAACAACTTTTTATTCTAGGCCAAGAATTTGCTCAGATGAAGGGCAGTTTCTTTGTCGCCATGGCTTTCCACTTCGAGCATTGGCACACCACAAAACTGCATAGCTTCTTTGAACGATCGCCAAAAGCACAGTTGCCGGCGGGCATATTCAACTGTTTTTTTGTAGATATCTTCCACCAACTCACTCTTTTCATCTTTTAGAGCACCTTTTTTTAGCCAGTTGGCGATCTCTTCGTATCCAATGATCCCGTTTTTGACAAAAAATGGCTCCCACTCGGTTCCCAAAAGGCTTTTCACTTCTTCAACCCATGGATTTTTGTCTCCAGAGTTGCCAAACATTTCTAGGAGACGCTTGTGAATTCTTTGTCTTAAAACATCTAGTTTTGGCTTAATTCCAATGACAAAAGTATCAAACTGCGTATCCAGCTTTGGCTCGCATTCAGAAGGCTTTATTCCATGCGTGAACCAAATGCCGAGCGCCCTGTCCACCCTGTAGATATCATTTTTGTGAAGTTTGTCCGCCCTTTTTTCATCAACGGTTTTTAAAAGTTGCCAGCGGCTTTCTGGTGCGATCTGTTCAATTTTTTGTTTTGCTTCATATGAAATTTCGCGACCCAGAGGATTTGGAGGAAAAAGAAGGGACTTTATGTAAAACATGGAGCCACCAACCAAAAGCGGTATTTTATCGTTTTTTTTTATTGATCCCATGGTATCCAGGACCAGTTCTCTATATTTTACGACAGTTAATTCTTCTGGCTTTTCAAAAACATCAAACAAATGGTGCTTTATTTTTGTTGAACTTAAATCTGGTTTTGCTGTGCCTATGGTCAAAGGTTTCCACATCTGCCGAGAATCGGCATTTACGATTTCTAAAGGGAAGCGCTGAGCAATTTTTAGTGAAAGGCTTGTTTTGCCACTTGCCGTGGGGCCCGTGAGAATTATGATTTTTTGTTTTTCCTGTGTATTTTTCATCGTGTTATCCCCAAGCATTGTCAAAAATAAGCGGCCGAGCCCTAAGGCCCGGCCAAGTTATTATGTCAGAAAAATGTGTTTATCACACTCCAGAAGAACACTGCTTTGTAGCTTCTTTGTTCGCATGTCCCTCAAAAGGAGCTCTGATCTGAGAAATTATCGATTCTTTGTCAGTCTCACGCGCTGTAAAAATCTCTTGAACAAGCAAATCTTCGGTAACTTGCATCAGGCTTTTCTCGCCAAACGACAAGTCCTTTCTGGAAGAAACGTACATCAAATCTCTGTAAATTTTTGCAACATCCAAAAGTTGACCGGTCTGGATCTTGAGCTGGTATTCACGATGTCTTCTGCTCCAGCCACTTGGAACTAACTCTCCGTTACTTCCTAACTTTGGAAGTTTTCTGAGTTCACTCAGAGCGGTTTCGATTTCCGACTCATCGCTCAGCGGCCTAATTCCTGTGCTTTCTACGCGCTTTTGCGCAACCAAAACCGTCATATCTTTGTACGGAAAAGTTAGCTTAAAAAAAACCGTTGTCATTCCGGCGACATATTTTTCCACAACCTCCGTCACCTCAGCCACTCCGTGGCCAGGATACACAATTTTATCTTTTACTTTTAACTGCATGTGGGCACTCCCTGTTTGCAGCGAGTTTTATTTATTTGGAAATTTTAAGGATAACTCGCATTAATCCTGATAATTATTATAACAGCGATGCAGGAAGCCCACAACCCAGACCTTTTTTGTTCAACGAATGATTAAAAGCCGATCTTTTATTTTCAGCTAGAAAGAATCCAACCCTCCCGACTCGTCATTTCCCCCCTCGTTTGAAGGCTTTCGTTGAAAAACTTTCGTCAAAAAACAATCGTCTTGAACAAGAAAGCTTTCAAGCAAAAAAACTTCAGCGGCAAGGGGGCGAAATGAAAGAGAAGGAAGGAATTAAGAGATCTGAGTGTAACTGACTCAAGAAATCTAAGAAAATATTTGACATTCTGATTAAGCCAGGCTAAGATATCCGCACAATTCAAACATATTAAACTGCCAAACACAGGAGGTGGAAAATGGCAAAAATAATCGGAATTGACTTGGGAACCACAAATTCTGTTGTATCATTCATGGAAGGCGGATCTGGTAAAGTTATCCCCAACCAAGAAGGTGCAAGCACAACTCCATCAATAGTTGCATACACTAAAGATGGTGAAAGACTAGTTGGAGCGGTTGCCAAGAGACAATCGGTAACAAATCCAGAAAATACAATTTACTCCGCGAAGAGATTTATCGGACGCAAGTTCTCGGATCTAACCGAGAAAGAACGTAATGCTTTTCCATACACGCTTGTAGAAGGTAAGAATGGCGACATTGCAATCCAAGTTCAAAATAAACCTGTCAGTCCACAAGAAATTTCAGCAGCGGTGCTTCAAAAATTAAAACAAGCTGCAGAAGATTACTTGGGCGAAAAAGTTGGCGAAGCTGTCATTACAGTTCCTGCATATTTCAATGATGCTCAAAGACAAGCTACAAAAGATGCGGGAACAATCGCAGGACTTAACGTAAAACGCATTATAAACGAGCCTACAGCAGCCGCCCTAAGCTACGGCCTAGACAAAAAAAATAATGAGACCATAGCGGTTTTCGACTTTGGTGGCGGAACTTTTGACATTTCCATATTAGAAGTCGGCGACGGCGTTGTCGAAGTAAAATCGACCAATGGAGATACATATCTAGGTGGTGACAACATCGATGAACAGCTAATCAGTTATTTAGCTGATGAATTTAAAAAAGAGAATGGTGTTGATTTAAGACAAGACAAAATGGCGCTTCAAAGACTTAAAGAAGCCTCTGAAAAAGCAAAAATTGAACTTTCTGCCACCACAGAAACCGAAATCAATCTTCCTTACATTACAGCTGATGCCTCTGGACCAAAACACTTGGTTTTAAAGCTTTCCAGAGCAAAATTTGAGTCTCTATGCGCGGATATGTTCAAAAAGCTCTTTGAGCCATGCAAAAGAGCAATTGAAGACGCTGGAATCAGTAAGAGCGACATCCATGAAGTAATTCTGGTTGGTGGTTCAACAAGAATCCCCAAAGTCCAAGAAATGGTTAAAGAATTCTTTGGAAAAGAGCCAAACAAATCTGTTAACCCCGACGAAGTTGTATCCGTAGGCGCTGCAATTCAAGGCGGTGTATTGGCTGGTGATGTCACAGATGTGCTTCTGCTCGACGTAACCCCACTTTCTCTGGGAATCGAAACTCTTGGTGGCGTCGCAACAAAAATCATTGAACGCAACACAACCATTCCAACAAAAAAATCACAAGTTTTCTCAACGGCAGAAGACAACCAGGGCGCGGTTGACATTCACGTGGTCCAGGGCGAGCGTGAGTTTGCCAAAGACAACAAAACTTTGGGCAAATTCCGCCTAGACGGAATTCCACCTGCACCAAGAGGAATGCCTCAAATCGAAGTCTCTTTTGATATCGACGCTAATGGAATCGTTCATGTCTCTGCAAAAGATAAAGGAACCGGAAAAGAACAGAAAATCACAATTTCCAACCAATCCGGTCTTTCAAAAGAAGATGTTGACAAGCTTGTCAACGAGGCCAAACAACACGAAGCTGATGACAAAAAACGCCGAGAAACGGTAGATGCCAAAAACAAACTAGACAGCGTCATTGTTCAAGTCAAAAAGAGTTTGGATGAGCACAATGACAAGATTTCGGCCGACGAAGTCGAAAAAGTCAAAGCTGCTATCGAAAAAGCAGAAAAAAGCCTCAAGGACAATGAAAACGATAAAGCAGCTCTAGAAAAAGCTTCGAATGATCTTATGACAGAGTCTCAAGCTCTAGGACAAGCCATCTACAAGGCTGAACAGGAAAAACAGGCACAAGCAGGCAAATCTGAAACTAAAGCTGAGGAAACAAAAAAAGCCGAAGATGGGCCAATAGAAACGGATTTTGAAGAGAAAAAATAAAAACTTCATAATTATCCTTTAAAAAGACAGGCGGCTCCATCACGGACCGCCTGTCTTTTTACGTCCTACCTCCAAATTCCTTGCGACAACCAAATCTCTACCTGTAAACTTATATAAAGAATAGAATAGGCAATAAATGGAGGTGATGCCGAAATGAAAGTACTTTATCTATTTTTAACGGCAGGAGTAATCAGCAGTCAAATCCACTTAAAATCAGCAGAGGCTAAAGTAAAATCAAAAAAAGAATCCAAAGAGGCAAAATCTTGCGAAACAACTGCGCTAACAATTGAAGAAGAGCAGGAACGACTGATCTATCTCTGGGAACACAGGCGCGTCTTAATCAAATCCATATGCACAAAAGTATATGGCGGAGTGTGGGAAAGTAAACTCGCTTATGATTTGTGTAAAAAGGAACTTCTGGACACCATAGCATGGATAAAGATAAAACTAGACAATCCACATGTAGACACTCCAAGGCCTTTTACAAAAATTCTTAATTATTTTATTTCTTATCATTATGGACATCTAAAACCACCTCCCAACCTTGAAATTCTTGTTCACCATAAAAATGCATACTTCCCTAAAGATGCCCGATAAAGCTTTGTGATAAATTTATACTTGCCATCTCTGTGTGCATGCTGTACAACAAAGTGCTGAAATAATTACAAATTAATCGATTACAGCAAAGGCATCGTGGTGCACTACAAAAAAATCATGTTCATAGTCCTAGCAGCCACTGGAGTTTTTTCTATTACAAAAAACTCATACACTTCCAACGCGACCGGGGATTTTTTCCCATTTCCAAACTATTCACAAATCACAGTAGCTGTCGCAAAGCACCTTCTAAAAGGAAAAAATGACATTCCAAACTATGTACTCTATGGCTGCGAAAAAATAATTTTTTTGCTTGTAAAAAAGCACGACGAGTCATTAACACAAAATAACATCTGTTTTCCTATGGATGAAGAAATTTTTTGTTCCCTAGAAAACAGTTTTTTTCGAATTTGGAAGTTCCTGGACTCAAAACATAGGTCGTGTCTTGCGCACTATGGCCAATCCTGTGGAAATGTCATTTTCCTACAGTCAATCGAAACGGTGACAATACTTTTAAAAACAGCCAGACCAATGACAAAAGAAAACATATCTGGCCAAGAATCTCTTGAAAAAACTTTTATGAAAAAGCTTTCTTTGAAAACAAATGATAAAGTGTGCACACAATGGATTAACTGCCAAGGCAACTGTATTCCAGAAATCCTGATGGAAAAATGCAGAAAAGCCTTTTTAAGACTACTTTCAAAACACAAAAAACTTTCAAAAAACACCTCCCAAGAAGACGCTAAATCTAACTTTGAAATGTTCGTTAACACGCTTTTATATATTTTTCATACCCTTGAAAACCAATACCAACATTTTATTGGACAACTAGGACAAAACGTTGGCGAAAATTATTTTAAAACGTCTGTAAAACACACGCTTAATTTTCTAGAAACCAATGAACAAAAACGTAGAAATTTTCTTAAACAAACCCCCCTATTGTTTCAGCAAAAAATTTGCAAAAAAAGCACAACGATCAAAAAAGATACTGATCGAAGTATTCCACTAAAAAAACAAAAATCATTAAGACGGAGGAGTAAATTCTTGGGTATTGAAGCAGCATGGTTAAATCCACAATCTTACTCTTGTGAACCAAAATGCGACGATGATATCACAATGCTAGGATTTGAAGCCGCCTGGATATAAAATTTTATATCCAGTAAAAGGAGAAAAAATTGTTAAATAAGATGCCTTTAAAATTATTGTTTTTTGCATCAATAAACTTTATTCCATGCCAAGCAAATTTTGATCAAAAAGAAGCCTTTCTGTTAGCAGGAACATGCGCCCTTGCCGCCTCAGATTATTTTGTAAACAGGGGCAGCCTTAAAAGCTCTGCTCAACCGGCAAATTCTATATTAAGTTTCTTTTATCGAGAATTCTCATGCATCCACAAACACTTCAACTCAACAAGCACCACACTTTCTGGCCCTTACCCAGAATTTAGCAGAATGCCACTTTCAAGAAAGCTTCTTCTAAGTGGAATCTTTGGCCTTATTACGGCACAAATTTTAAGAACAGATTTCGCAAAAAAATACGGTTTTTTTGCTTTCCCCATAGCACTTATCGCCCACTCTGTTTGGGCTAATAAAAACAGGCCTCCGGCCAACAGACGCTCACTTTCGTGGTCTGAGCACTGGGAAAGAGTAAAAGCCCTACCCTTCAAGCATAAAATGTTTCTTTTCGGAGCACTCACGGCCTCATCTAGTTCGCTAATTCGACTTTTGCTGGAAAAATTCAAAATTTTGCAATCGCAAGACAATGATCAACTTAACCTTGAACAGGAGACCGAGAATGAAAAAAGCCATCTGGAAAAGGAGCTAGAAGAGGCAAAGAAAAAGCTTGAGGAGTATCGGTCAAAGGCCAAAGCCTCAGAAGAACTCAAGCACAAAATTGAAGAGGACAAAGATAGCGAAGAACTCAAGCGACGCAAAGAAGCCTTAGATCAAGAGTTACAAGAACTCAATCACAGATTTTCGGCCCTTCAAGAGCAACTTCAACGCAAGGATTTAACGACCGCCGAAATGGAAAAAGTAATGCTAGAACTACAAGAAACGTGTAGGAGACTTTCCGTAGAACTACTTCATTCTCGACTTGGCACAGAGCACTTATCTACACAATTGCTCGATGCTATAAAATCTTTAGAAAGTCTAAAATCCGAAAAAAACAACCTCGAACGCGAAGTCACCTACAGAAGAAAGCTTGAAGCTGAGCTGAAAAAAAGACACAACATATCAAGCCAAAAATCACTGGAATTAAACGGTGAAATCTCAAAACTTCAAGATGAGCTCCAAAACAAAAATTTGAACATTGCAGAGATGCAAAAACTACTCCAGAAACTGCAAGAGGCCTACAAACAGTTATCTGAGCAATCGCTTGTTCACCGCCTACACTCAGATCATACTTCAGAAAATTTATTAAGAGCACTAGAGGAAATTGAAAACTTAAAAAAACTGCTTTGCAAAGCTCAAAACTATTTTTCACTCAGCCAAGAAGATTGCGATAACTTAAGGCAGCATATTAAGCAGCAAGGCCTAAATTTAATGGATAAAATACAACAACTCCAAAAGGCTTTGGAAAGCAATAAAAGTATTAGCGGTACAAAACTGTTTGAAAGGCGCAAAAAAATAGACGAACTAACTCAAGAAGGCAGCAATTTGAGAGAAGAACTGAAAAATTTGACAGACCATATAAACCAACTTAAACAACAGCTCCAAAAACTCTCACAGGAAAATTCACGCATAAAAACTCATATATCTGGACTTACAAACACCTGTACTCAAAAAAGTGCAGAAGCAAAACAGCTTGAACACGATCTTCGACAAAAATCTCAAGAAGAAATTCAATTGAGACAGAAAATCTTGGAACTTGAAGAGTCCTCGAAAAAACTTACCGAAGAAATTTCAGTCAGAGAACAACGTCTTAAACAAACCTCATCAGCCCACCACTCACTACAAGGTCACTTACAGCAAAGGGAACAAGAGCTAGAAGAGCTCAAAAATCGTGCTCAAAAGCTGAAACAACATCAACACGACTACGACTCAGCGCAAACTTCGCTTCAAACTCAAATCGAACGCCAATCCGAACTTATTGAACACATGAAACGTTCTCGCGACATGCAAGTGAACGGCCTTGAAACTCACATCGAAAAGTTGTTTCAAAAGCTTAATTTGACGGAGAAAGACAACAAAGAACTCAAAGCCAGATTAGATGCGCACAACTCAAAACTTGCTCAGCTTCAACAAGATTTTGAACAGAGGCAAAAAAAACTTGAAGAAAAACTGAAAAAAAAAATGGAAAGCCTGCAGCAAAACTCAAGCGAAACTAAACAAAAAATGGAAGAGCTGCAGCGTGAACACGACTCAAAGCTTAGGCAATTGAATAATGAGTTCGATAAAACCATAAACGAAGAAATACATCGTGCAGTGGAACGCGAAAAATCTCATATGCAACAAATCATAAATGATCTCCGTAACAAAATGGATATACAAGACAAGATGATACAAAATCTAGGCCTAGAGATAAAAGCACTTGCCACACAAAGACGCGATAAAGCTTCAGACAACAAAGAATTACAAGAGAAAATTGATAGCCTCCAAGCGGCCCTTGCAAACGCACAAAGTAGCCGTGGTAGCACGTTGAACAGAATCTTGTACACGGTTACCTCACTCGCTTCTACAGCATCGCTTTTCATTTTATCAACAAGACCAGCTTATAGTCCTTTCTTCCCACACAGGCAAATATCTAGCTGAGCATAAAGGAGAAATAACTTGTAATGAAAAAAAACATCGTATTTTTACTGCTGGTCTTTACAAGCAGCGCAGCAAAAACCATCACAACAAAACAAGCCCAGCTCTCAATGATCACAGGATCAACAATCTCACTGGGCATCGACTACTTTTGCGCAAGAAGCTCACTTCAAGCAACACAAAGAAAAACCAGGTCAACACAAGATTTTTTGCTCCGAGAGTGGGAGTGCTTCAAAGAATATTTTGGAAAACTCAACATCATAATCTCTGGTTCATTCTCTGACGCCTCAAAGCTCCCTCTTGAAAGGCAATTCTTATTGGGAGCATCAGCGTCTCTTGCATTTCTAACATTACTCTCTAGCAAAAAAGTACAAAAATACGGAATTTTAGCTCTTCCAGCAGCAATAATAATTTACAGTTTTTGGGCAAACAAAAATCGAGGAAAGGCCAACAGACGGTCACTTTCTTTTAAAGAACATTTTGAGCGAATTTGGGCCTCAAGCATAATGCAAAAGGCACTGCTCTCATCAACTGCCGCAATAAGCCTTGTTTCTGGAGGATATTGGACATACTGCATTATGGAATATTTCAGAAATTTCAACCATTCAAACAATGAAAACAAGCCAGAAACCAATGAAATAGCCTGTCAAACAGATGAAATTAAGTGTGAATCTGAAAACAAAGAAAAACTCGAAAAAGAAAAACTTGAAGAAGAGTTAAAATCTCTAGCACAAGAAAAAGAAAAACTTAAGCAGAAGTTCGAAAGTGAAAATGACAAATTAAAAGAAAAACTAGATCGAGAAAATAAAAAATACAAAGAAAAGTTTGAGAAAAAATTAAAATCTCTGGCACATGAAAAAGAAAAGCTTGAAGAAAAAATAAAGGAACATCTAGAGGTGATCACAATATCTGAAAAGCAAGTAATAACTCTCTCCCTTTACATCAAAAAAAAAGAACAAGAATATAAAACAAATCTTATGGAACTCAAAAACGGGGAAGATAAATTACTTCAAAAAAACGCTGATCTGTTAAGAGCAATTGAAGAATCTAAAGAGAATAAAGAGGACGCTTCTGATATATGGCTCAGCGCCAGAAAAAGAAAAACCTCAGTGGACGAAACCTCAAGAGACGAAAAAACTCAGATCGAACGCCTTAAAACAGAAATAAAGCAACATGAGGAAAATTACAATTCTCTAAGAAATGAACTGGCGGAAGTTGATGGAATGAGAGAAAAATACGAAGAACTAAAAAAGGACGTGGAACGTTATAAAGGTGGGTGGACACGAGCAAACCAAAAAATCGAAAAACTCGAAGAAGAGCTCAAAGCCTTGAGCCAAAAATATGACATGGCCGCAAGCTTTAAAAGAAAACAAAGCCCAAGATTGAATAATAAATTAGAACGCATGTGTAAAACCCTAACCAAGAGGGATGAAACCATAGAAACCCTTCAAGAAAGAATTGGGGAACTTCAAACAGAGCTAAAAACCAACGAAATAATCGCGAGAGAGAATAGAAATTTGTATGAGAGAATCACCCTTCTTTGCAAGCACCTTGAATCAAAAGACAGGGAAATAGAAACTCTGGAAAAAAGCCTTAAAATTCACCAAAATGCACTTGAAAAAATCAAGGACCGAATTCCTGTGGAAACTTTCAAAAAATTCATGGAAGCATTTCAGGAGGCACATCCAGAACTAAGGTTAGATGATGATGAAGAAGATGAAGCTGACGAAAAATTTCCATTACCTGACGATAAATTACCTGAAGATGATCCTAAAGAATCACGTGAAGATCAAATTGATCAAGATAAAGATTAAACAAAATCCTTTACACCAAACACACGTTTCGTATCATTAAAATATCGCGAATAAAATCCTAAAAATACAAGAAAGATTATGAGCTCAAAACAATTTGTGCCGCTACACCTGCACACAGAATTTTCCCTTCTAGACGGTGCCATAAGACTGAACGACCTTGTAGATTTTTCCAAAAAACAAGGGTGGCCAGCATGCGCAATTTCTGACCATGGAAACATCTTTGGCGCAGTCAAATTTTTTCAACTTGCTCAAAAGGCTGGAATCAAACCAATTTTGGGCTGCGAAATGTACTTTACACCAGACGCATCCATAAAACCGGCAAAGGATGAAAAAAAATACTTTCATATATTGGTCACTGTTCAGAATGATATTGGCTACAGAAATTTGTGCCGACTGCTGGAATTTTCTTACACAAAAGGCTTTTATTTCAAACCCAGAATTGACTACGCATCGCTCAAAGAAAACTCCGAAGGCCTCATTGTTTCAACCGCCTGCAGAGGCGGCCACATTCCATGGCTGCTTTTAAATGACCAGGAAAAATTGGCAGATGAACGCATTGAGTGGTTTTTAGGGGTTTTTGGAAAAGAACGATTTTATCTTGAAGTTATGCCGCCGTTCGACGAAGAAACTGCGCTTTTAAAAGATTTGCTTTTTAAAAAAGCTGAACAATTCGGAATCACAACCATCGCCACTGCCGACTCTCACTATCTCTCACAGGAGCACCACGAAGCGCACGAGGCCATGCTTTGCATAGGTACAAAGGCCACAATGGACGACCCCAAACGCATGACTTTTGAAGGATTTGAAGGACATCTGAAAACAACCGAAGAAATGCTCGAAATTTTTAAAGGGCACGAAGAATCGGTTTGGAATACTAAAAAAGTGGCCGATTTATGTAATTTTGAATTCACGTTTGGAAAACTCCACTTCCCACAATTTGAAATACCAAAAAAACATACAGAAGAAACATTTTTCAGAGAGCTTTGCACCAAAGGCTTGAACAGAATTTTTGATGAAGGCTTGGTGAATGCAGAAAAGCGCCCACTTTACGATGCAAGGCTTAAAATAGAAATGGATCTTATCGTTTCTATGGGCTACATCGGATATTTCTTGGTTGTTAGCGATTTTATTGCGTGGGCCAAAAAACAAGAAATCCCTGTTGGCCCAGGAAGAGGCTCTGCAGCAGGATCACTTGTTGCGTGGTCCCTACAGATAACCAACATTGACCCTCTTGAGTACAACTTACTTTTTGAGCGTTTTTTAAACCCAGAGCGTGTGTCGATGCCAGATATCGACATCGACTTTTGCATAGAAGGCCGAGAAAGCGTCATTAACTATGTAAAAGAAAAATATGGGCACGACTCTGTGTGCCAAATCATAACCTTTGGAACAATGCTTGCAAAGGGCGTCATCAAAGACGTTGGCCGAGTTTTGGGATTTTCATTTGCCGACACGCAAGCACTAAGCGATATGGTTCCAGATCAACTAAAAATCACACTCAAAGAGACAATGGAGCAGGAACCAAAACTTAAAGAACTTACAGAAACCAACCCTCGCATAAAACATTTAATTGATATTTGCCTTGTTTTGGAAGGCCTCACCAGGCATGCCTCAAAACATGCTGCAGGCGTAGTGATTGCTCCCGAGCCGTTAAGAGACGTTTTGCCTCTTTATACCCCTCCAAAATCAAAAGATTTGGTAACTCAATACGCAATGACCGAGCTAGAGCAAGTCGGTTTTTTAAAAATGGATTTTTTGGGCCTCAAAAACTTAACGGTCATCGACAGAACTGTTAGGGCCGTAAAAAAAAGATATGGAAAATTGTTAGATTTGGACAAAATTCCGCGCGACGATGCAGACACATTTCAAACTTTTTGTGCAGGCAAAACTAGCGGCATATTCCAGTTTGAAGGTGACGGTGTTACAGGCGTCATTCAAAAACTTCAACCAAGTTGCTTTGAAGATTTAATCGCAGTTAACGCTCTTTATCGCCCGGGACCGCTGGGCTCTGGCATGGTGGATGATTTTATCGACAGAAGGCACGGCCGCAAGAAAGTAACTTACCTTTTCGACAAGCTTGAACCGGTTTTAAAGGACACATACGGCGTTATTGTGTACCAAGAGCAAGTGATGAAGATTGCATCCGTCATAGCCGGTTTTTCGCTTGGAGCTGCCGACATTTTGCGTCGAGCCATGGGTAAGAAAAAAATTGACGTCATGGCACAACAAAAAGAGCTTTTTATCAAAGGTGCTACAGAAAAAGGCTTTAACTCCAAAAAGTCTGCCGAACTTTTTGATCTGATGGCCTACTTTGCCGGATACGGCTTCAACAAGTCTCACTCAGCTGCATACGCTCTGATTGCATATCAAACAGCTTATTTAAAAACACATTATCCTGCAGAATTCACAGCAGCAGCACTCTCTTTTGAAACCAAAGATCCTGACAAGTTGAGTGAGTATCTTTACAAAGCCCGCGAAAGTGGAGTTCCAATTCTGCAACCCGATATCAATGAATCCGAAGTTGAATTTGCAGCTGTTGAAAAAGGTGTTCGCTTTGGCCTGAAAGGCATAAAAAACCTTGGAGGAGCGGCAATAGAAGAAATCATAGCAACTCGAGCAAAAAAACCGTTCATAGATTTCTTCGACTTTTGCAAACGCGTAAACATGCGTGCTGTAAACAAACGGGTCATGGAAAGCCTGGTTTGTTCGGGAGCCTTTGACTCTCTTTTGGGAAGCAGAGCTCAAAAATTCAATGAGCTGGAAACGGTCATGGCCCAGGCTCTGGAAGAAAAAAATGCAGAAGCTCACGGCCAGGTCGGCCTTTTCCAGACGGTTAAAAGGCAAACCACCGGCAGCGATGTAAATATTTATCAGTACAAAAATACGCCCGAATGGACCGAAAAAGAAACTTTGGACAGAGAAAAAGAAGTTGTCGGATTTTACTTGAGCGCACACCCTCTTGATGCTTACAAAAATCTTTCTGAGTGGCTTGAGGCAACTCCTTTTGCCTCAGTCTGCGACGTTAAGTCGGATTTTGAAGTTTTGACGTGCGTTGGCCTTCTTCAAGATTTTAAGGTGATTAACACCAGAAAAGGTGATAAAATGGCCTTCGCGTCGTTCGAAGACCTTTCAGCTTCATGCGAACTTGTCATTTTCCCATCACTCTTCAAAACTGTGGAAATGCTTCTGGAAGAAAATTCCGTCTTTATCATTCGCGGCACCATAGACCGTGCCGCTGCACCAAAAAACAAAATCAAGGCAAACGAACTGATTGTATGTGAAAGTTTTTTCGACGATAAAAAACATGTTTTAACACTTACAATCACCCTTCCAGAAAATGCAGACAACACAAAAACAGAAGAAATTTTGAGCATTTTGCCGGAAGGCAAACAAGAAGTTGTCTTTGTTTTAAACGAAAACGGCCAAAAACTGCGTATAACGCCAAAGCAAAAATATTTTTATGACAAAGAAATTCTGGAAAAACTTCACGACAAAGGCTGTAAGCTTAATATTTCTCTGCCCGAAGTCAAAAAACGCCAATCTGGCCACTGGCAGCGCCGCTGGCAAAGCTAAAGCCCTTTAAACTCTAAATTTACACTTTACCCAAAATCTGAAGTCTCTCTATTGGTGCCAATCAAAAATATTCAAGGCGAAAATACTGGCCAGAACATACAAAATACACCCCAATTACTCATTCTTGTAATTTTCACAATAAGCATTATACTTATATTTAGTAGTTGGAAAAATACCGCAGGAATGATAGTTTTCATTTGCGACATTTAGGAAGATTTAAGAAAATGAAACAGATATTAAAAGCGTTCATTATGTCCCTAGCAATAATCGTTGGATCAGAAGCACTAAATTCGGCAACAGAAGCGAAAAACGCTGTCATAGGCACAGTTTTTGCTCCACACAGGGAAATGGTACCTAGGTTTCATTTTTTTGGGAGGACACTTGGACAAAAAACTAAAGATACTGTAAAAAAACACGAAAACGTTACATTGAAACCTTTTGGTGGACAGGGACGCTTTTTATTCCAACCTACAACTTCTGGAACAGAATACGTAGTTCAAAAACATAGCGATGGAATTTTCTACGTTATTGGAGAAATACCCGAAAGCCAATCTTCTAGTGATAATCTTACTGGTACTGATTTCTTTACACAAACCGATACCATTAAAAATCTCCAAGACCCACTTAAACAAGCCGCCATAGGAGAAGCCAGTTCTCGGAAAAATGAACCAAAAAAACAGGCAGAAGAAAAAGAACGCAAAGAAAAAGAAGAAAAAGAGCGCAGAGAACGTGAAGAAAAACAGAAGCGGGAACGAGAAGAACGGGAACGCAAAGAAAAAGAAGACCAAGAACAAGAAGAAAAAGAAGAACAAGAACGCAAAGCAAGAGAAGAAGGTTCATGGAAATGCTGGGCATGTAGCCGACAAAACCAAATTAACGCACAATGTTGCTCTTTATGTGGTGTTGAAAAAGACCCACCAAAAACAAAGAGGATAAAGGAGGGAAAGAAGAATGCACAATGTAATTTTTGTTACCATCAAAATCCAATTGGAAGCGAATTTTGTACCATATGTGGCGCTCCAACACGTGGCCAATTGAAAAAAAATCAACAAAGACGAAAAAAAATAGAACGCGAGAAACGGAAACAAGAAGAAAAAGTGCGCAAAGAAAGAGATTCTGCATCAAACGCCATAACTTCAGCTTTACAGCAATTTAATCTTTCTGAAACGCCAACCGAAGAAGACATCGCAGCAGTCGTTGGTGGAAAAAACGCTGTAGTGCTTGCCAAGGAGAAGGCCAAAGCTAAAGTTGAAGGAATACTAAGTTGGCACAAAATACAACTAGTTGAGGGTACTCAACTTGACGATGAAACCCTGAAAGCAATTATCAAATTGAATTCACAAGACAGTGAAAAAGAGGAAAAAGAGGGTGGAGAACGCTCTGGCGGGCAAAAATCTAATAAAATTGAAGTCGGCATTCGAGAACTTCTTGGAGAAAAATGTGTACCAAAAGTTGATGATAATCCATCCACACAAGAAACACCTGCCGCAGCCTCTACCAGGCAATCTCAGACTAACTCCTCAACGGCTCCACACTGGCTCTGCAATACCGGAAACAACATCCTAAATCCATCAAACTTTTTTGGATATTCTGCGCTGGCACTGTTTCCATGGGCCACATTGCGCGCGTACAGACAAGCTTTAGCGTGGGGAATTAAACAGGGAATGACGGTATATGGAGCCAAAGCGCGAGCTATGAGAGCCGAAGTCTTACTCGAATTCATGAAAAAGGACCGCGTTGGCCAAGCAATGTTTATCTGTTCTGGACTTTGGGCCAGCGGAAAATTCTTGGCATTTCTTTCACCAAGAGCTCAATTCTTAAATAAACCGATGTTTGGGCTACATTCCTTTGGCAAAAATCAGTCTTAATTTTGATCAAAAACATCACTTTTTGGCCATGACAAAACTCCCGTTTCCATTGTTTTCCA
>JBHPCE010000010.1:0-21686 GCA_042576345.1 Candidatus Babelota bacterium
AATCGACAATTATTTATTACATGTCCAAAATTTGACACCTCTTTTTTTAACTCAAAATCTTCGATAGTTCGACCGGTAATAAATTTTTCGAAATGCTCCTCGCCAAAATCTTTTACCTTAGGCTTTCTTAAATTTTTAACAAGTTTCTCTAGCAAAGAAATTTCCTTAAAAGCTTCTTTGAAAGCTGAATGGTGTAGAATGCATTTGATTAATAAAAATCTTGGCAATAGCCACTCTGGTTGAATTTTTATCGCATTATTTAGATGCTTTATGGAAACATTAAAATCATTTTTCTCAATGAAACATCCAATAACTTCTAGCTTTTTACAAATGAACTTAAGGTGAGATTTTGCAAGCAAAAAATGAAAATCGGCTTTATCTGGATATATTTTTAAAGCCCTAGACAATAACTTTTGAGCCTCATCATTCTTGTCCTTTTCAAGATAAAACCACGAAAGCCAATAAAAAAAATTCGTATTATCCGGGTCAGTTTTTAAGGCTTCCTCTAGCACTTTTACAGCCTCTTCGAATTGATCTATGTGGTAAGCACACACAAAACTCTTCTCAATAACCAATTTTTCCTCTTCAGGATTTTCTTTAAGCTTTTTATTAAGAACTTCTACTCTTTTTATTCCTTCTTTGAATCTATTGAGCTTCAGCCTGGATTTTTTGATCTCTTTAAAAAGCCCTTCAATCATCGCTTTTGATTTCTCAACCCTGCCTGTAACACATTCTTCATAATATTCTTCTCTTGGAGTTTTAGGCCTTGGAATCTTTAAATTATTGAAGATTTCTAAAGTTTCTATTGCTATCTTTTCAGCCTCAGAAAAGTTATTTTCTCCCATAAAACGCCCAAAAAGCCTTGTTCTCGGATATATCCATGAGGGCTCTAATTCAATTGTTTTTTTTAGATGATATAAGCTTTTTTCATCATCATCCCAAATTAAAAAACTAGCCAAAAAATCGTGGCAGTCAGCTCTGCTCGGATCTATTTTAATTGCCTCACACAAGGCTTGCTTTGCTTTTTCATCATCACAAAATTCATGACAATACGTTTTTGCCATCCAAAATAATGCCTCACTATCTTCTGGATCAAGATCCAGCGCTCGCTGAAGATAATCCAACGACTTTTTCCCGTCATGAAAGTGATCCATATAAAGATATCCAAGCTCGATCAGTGAATTCAAATCGTTAGGATAGTTTATAATCTTACGCTCCAACGCTTTCATATATTCATATAGCCAGTAAGCCATTTTTTCCCTCAAAATTCCTATTTATAGTGTCTATGTTTCAAATGGTGGACTACCATCATGACCAATATAACGTTTACATTCCAGACAGAACTTTGCATTATCTCTCAAATAGGTAGTTCCTATACTAAAAATGTTGTCAGAGATTGCGCCTTTGACAAACAAATATAATTGCTTTGTTGCTTTAGTGGTTATTTTCTGGACCAACATATGAACTCCACTAGTCAGAAGCCCCCCAGTTAAACAATTATCTGTGACACATTTTTTGATAATGCCAATATTCCCCTCAAGATCCAAACCTATCATTCCAATTCTTAAAGCAGCGTATTATGCAATTGGTGAAGAAGAATATGTTACAGGCTGTGGCAAATGTATAATTGCTTATTTTACGCACGAGGCGATTTTTTGTTTGATCGCTTTTTAAGACTTGCATGAGCTCGTCTGCCAGATTTGGCCAAATTGTTTCGCCTGTCCAAGGACTCACTCGCTCGATAATATGGATCTCGCCTCATATCTGCGGTTGGCGGCATGTATTTTTTTTCTACGAAATCGTCTATGTAATGGAACCTTCGGGCTTTAACATCATCAAGCGTTTCTCTGATTGTGTGATTACGGGGCTTGAAGAAGAATCTTTGAATTGGGTCTTTTGACTTGGAATAATTTTCGACCTTGAATATCTGATGCTTGGCGTAATCGAACTTAAATTGTGTGTAGTCATCGGCGGTGCCTTCGAATTGAGGTTTTATTATTGTCGGTCTGATGAAGATGTAGAGATGAGTTTTATCGGTTCTTTTTTGTTTACTTTTGAAAGCGTTTCCAAAAATTGGTATTGAGCTTAAAACTGGAGTTTTGTACTGGTTATCAGTCAATTTGCTTCTTGTAATTCCACCGAGGACAAGAACTTCTCCGACCCCCATGGAAACTCTTGTGTTCAGCTTTCTTGTGTTGGTTACCGGATGTGCTGCGCTTCTGTCTTGGAAATCTTCAACGTGGATTTCTATTGTCAGATCGATAATTCCATCAGCGTTTACCCTTGGCGTTATTGCTGTACTGGTTCTAGCGCTGACATCAATTTGGGATTGTATGAGTTTGTCGGCATATGAGTGTTTAAGTTCACCTTCTACGCGGTTTGTTTGAGTTGATATAATTTCGCACCGCTGCCTGTTGTTAACTATTTGGAATGGCTGAGATATTACGTTTGCATTGTCTTTGTCCAAAAGGGTTCTGATGATGCCCCAAGCGCTACTCTTTTCGCCCTCCGTATGTTTTCCAAGGGTTATTACAGATGATTTTGTTGTTGTTTCGCCCTTGATGGTGTCCAAGATGTTGTGCATAGAGTCTTCGCGTAGCGAATCTGTTATTTCACCACTCTGGACGTTGTAGATGTTGGCCAGCCTGAAGGCTGTATCTTTACCAAAAACCCCAACTCCAGTGTCGCGCAGGTGAGCACTTAGTTTTTTAGTCATATCTAGTGAAACGTCAACAATCATGACTTCAAGGGTAATTTGTGGCTGGGGTTTGTCGATCCTGTCTATTATTTTTTCAATCCGGGTCCAATCTTCTTTGTTTGAGGCAACGATCAAGCGGTTTCCGCTTCCAAAATTGTCATAAGATCCGCTTTTTGGTGATTCTGAAGTTATTACAACATCTTCAAAAAATCCGAACTCGCCTTTTCTGGTGCCTTGTGGTGGCCTTATGATTCTTTCGACAATGCGTCTTAGCTGCTCTGCGTCATAATAAAGTACTTCTCGTACATGAAGCCTAGATTCAGCATCATCCATTGGAACATCGAGGTATTTTTTTATGAATTCTACGTAAGTTTGCAGGTCGTTTTCCTGTCCAAGTAAAAAGATGACGCCGCGTTGGTTGTTTGGGATGATTTTTACATTTGAAGAAAAGTAATTAACTTCTTTTTTGGAGGCAGCAGCAAAGCGGACACGCTCGCGTTCGCGTCCTCTTCTTCCGACGATTTCATTTTGAAATAGCCTTGCAATGGTGTCCGGGTCTGTGTTGCTTACTGGAACCATTTTTATCGACTGTCTAAGGCCACCCTGGTCTAATTCTTCAATGACCTTCATTGCACTTTTTATGTTGATACTCTTTTCTTTTATGATGCAAACATCTAGGTCACCCTGGATTTGTACAGGAGTGTCCAGCATTTGATTTAGAATGCTGGCGGCCATTTCTGCCTTTATGTTGCGCAGGAAGTATATGTAGCGAATTACCTCGGCATTATCAGTTAAATCTGCAGGCATTACACCGTTTGCCGAAGAGTAGATTGGAAGAGGTTCGGTCATATTTTCTTTGTTTAAAACAATCCTGTGAACGCCATCAACATCGATGATGCTGAATCCATGCATTTCCAAAAGGGTGAGCAATATATTCCAGGCGCGAGTTAGTGTGAACGATTCGCGTGTATGGAGAGAGACCTTTGTGTTTTCTAGGTCTTTGTGAGGAATGACATTAATTTTGCGTTGTTCGGCAAGGTGATCCACAACCGTTGCCAACGATACGTTTTCGAAGTTCAGATAAATGTTATCTGCCTCATCATTGATTTTTTGCTTTTTCTTTTTTTTATTTTTCTTTTTTGGGGCTGGTGTATTTTTGACGACTTGAGGCTCTTTTTTGACCATTGGCTTTATTTTTGGAACTTCGGGTTCCTTAACTCCAGCTCTCCTTGATCTGCTAGCCAGCTTAAGAACTGGTCGTGGGGAAGCTCTTTCGGCCTTGAGTATTGAAAGGCCGTCGCCACAGAGCAGAAAAAGCGCGGCCGACAAAACGATGAAATTTATTTTATTTGAACGATTAACCCGAAGCATCGCCATTTACCTCTCTAAGTTTAAGCACGTGCCCGAATGATCCTGGTGGCGATTAGTAAATTGACTTTAAGGGAGTTACCTTCTCGATTTACCTCAATTTCCCTAATCATAACCATCGTCTCATTGTAAAGACTATCTAAAAGATTAACCATTTGTTCGGTGGTTTGTCCACGGAAGCTTACTTGAATGCGCTGTTCTTCGAATTTATCGCTTTTAGGAACGGCTATAGTTTCAAGCGTATCTTGCCATCCGCTTGCCGGGTTGACAGCATTTTCTCTAAAAAAATCGTTTAAAAATGGTATTAACCCCCCTGGAATGCTTTTTTCTTCACAGAGGGATGCAAACGCAAATTCCCGCGATTCGATAGATTTTCTACGCGTTAATAAGTCGGTAGCTTGTTTTGAGAGTGATTGATTTTTGGAGATTTTCTTTATTAGATCGCCGCTATAGGAGCTTATTTTATATAAAACAAAGCCAGCAAGCAGTCCAAATGCTGCAACGGAGATAATCACGAATTTTCTGAGTTCGCTTAGTTCCAGCTCTTCGAACCGAATGATTATTGTATCGAGAATTCCGTTGTTTTTCATGCTAGCTCCACATTCATTTTAGCCGAAAATTCAGTTGTTTGTGCTGAGGTGTCGTATGAGCCTTCTGAGAGTTCGACTAGCGTCAAATTTTTTGCCTGCTGGAATCTAGAGATAAATTCATCAAGCTTGGCTCTCTCTCCCTGGGTTTTTAGTGTTCCAGAGACTTCCAATACAGTTTGTCCGTCTTCATCTTTGCCGACCTTCATTTTGTCTATAATTGTTTGGAATTTGGTTTTATCTGTTATTCGCGTGAGTTCCAACATGGCTTCCAAAGCTGGGATACTTTGACATCCAAAGGAGTGCCAGGCTGATTCGAGTTCTTCCACAAATTGGCTGCTGTCTTTAGCTATTTTTTTGAGCCTTACTTTTCTTGGAAGACGAGTTTCTTTGGGAAGCACCGATTTAAAAGTTTTTATGGCCTTTTGTTCAAATGAATTTGCCTTGTTTGAAAGGCTGCTGAGCTGTAGGTATCCATATCCGCCTACAGAGAAAAGTAGAAGGCCTGCTAAAAGTCCTCCTGCAAGAAGCTGTTTTTTGACAATGGATTTGCTTGCATGGGCAGTGAAATCGCCTCCTAAATCAAAATCTTCGTGTGAGGGCGGGGGAACAGCAGATCCGATAGCTGTTAAGTACGGATACAGCTCCGAGTAGCGTGCGGTTGCTTTATTTTTAAGGAGTCTTTTTGACGTTAAAAGCTCTGGAGACAGTTTTTTGCATTTGAGGTTTATGCCGTGTTCTAGTTGTTCTACAAAACTTTTTATCTCGCATCCCCTTTCCAAAACGGTTACGCTTTGAATTTCGGATATTTTATCTGATTTTAGGCGGAAAGAGTCCAAGGCGAATTCTATATCCTTGTAAAGGTCATCAGAGAGAGTTTCGATTGCTGAATCATATTTTTTGTCACCACTTTTTTGAAAACCGTAATGTTCGAATTTGTGCCTACATTCTTCTTCGCTGATATTTAGTGTTTTATGTAAGGCATCGACAAAGAAATTGATTCCTTTGTGAATATTGCGAACAAACCTGAGTGTGCCGTTTTCCAACAGTACGACTTTTATTAAATCCTTTTCAACTTCAATGAGGGCGCTTGTTTTTTCAGATCCAGTTGCCTTCAGCTGGAGCGTGAGCCCGGATGTGGCAAGAAGGTCAACGTAAATATGATGAGGCGCAAATTCAGCTTCATCGAACACTTCGAAAATTTTGTTTATGTCGGATTTACGTATTGCTGCGACAATAACCCTGCAGGATTTACCTTTTTCAGATTTGCTTGTGATTACAAAATCGATGAATGCCTCGTCGGAATTGAATGGAAGCAATGGTTCAGCCTCGTATTCAATGACCATTTTTACTTTTTCTCGGCTGCAAAAAGGTAGCTCTAACTCTTTTATTACGACCAACGACGATGGCACTGTGACTCGAACAATATTTTGATGGATTGCAAGCTTTTTTATTTCTTTAAGTGAGTTCAAGTAAACTTTTGGATACCATCCAACTTTTCCAACCAGTTCTAATTTTTCTTCTTCTGAAAGGCTGTATTTTAGGACTTTAGCAAGAGTATTCCCCGTTGGTGTTAGTTGGATCAGAGCAGCATGGATCCCATCATTTTCCAATGATATTCCAAGTGCTGATTCCGAAAAATAACGTTTTCCTTTCATTTGGCTTGGGAGAAAGATTTCTCTTATCATCCTTCCTCCTCTGCTGCATTGTGTCGATTTTCAAATGGATTTTTCATAGGTTTTTCTGCTAAAAGGCTCTTTAAGCGTCGTCTTTGTATTTCTCGCTCATACTCGATTGAAGGATCAATGATGGAATCGTGGCTTTCTTTTGGAACAAATCTTTTTGCAAAACTTTGCTTTTGCCCCAAAATTTCTTTCTTGAAAGTGTCTTTTATCTGTGTTGGGGGTACTCTTTCTTCACTTTCTACTGAGTCATCGTTTTTTGCGAGCATTTTTTTGAGCTTTGACTTTGCTGTTTCAGGCTTATAACTAGCTCTTCTTGTTGGTTCTTTGTGTAGCGAAGGATCGAGAAGTTGTTTAAATTTCATTTTTTTGCTTTCCAGGCCACTGTCTCTTTTAATTTTTGTTGAGATTTTTCTGGGAGGCTGTATGAAGGTTTTAAAGCTACCTTTATCTTCCGCTAACTTTGAGGT
This sequence comes from Candidatus Babelota bacterium, assembly GCA_042576345.1. Taxonomy (GTDB): domain Bacteria; phylum Babelota; class Babeliae; order Babelales; genus DAOVOC01. The sequence continues at coordinate 6,806 of JBHPCE010000010.1, forward strand.
GTGTTCCCGCATTCTTTCTTCTGATTTGTGCTCAGAGACAAATGTTTTAAATTTACCCTTTGAAGTTTTAACTTCTTCTTTTCCAAGTGGCTTATGTGATCCTTTGCCGCCATTAGCGACAAGCGTTCTTAGAGCCCTTCTTTGTTCTTCAAGGTCGTCATCGTCGGAAGCGAGCATATCTGTTTTCATAGTAGATACTTTAGAGGCTTCACCCTTTTTACGGCTCGTTCTTGTTTCAAATTTTATCGGTAGAGACGTACTTCTTTCGCCTTCAAGATCGGAAAGATCTATTTGGCCTTCGGATCTGTAGTATGGATCTGTTCTGATATCTACTGTTGTTGGTTGATACCGAGCATTGGCAAAATCAACAACTTTATGGGAGTAATTTTCTTTATCTGGGTTAAAGAACCAATTATGTATGGGGTCTTTAACCACTTTTGTCTCTACGGTTTCCTCTATATATTCCGTGGCGTCGTGTAGTTTCATTTTTGTGTAAAGACTTGCACCGGGGGTTGTTCTGGGTTTTATGATTGTCGGACAAACGAAAATGAAAATGTAGTTTTTGGTCAATGAACGACTTTTGTTTTTACACAGCCAGCCTAAGATTGGAATGTTACCCAGCACAGGTGTTTTCCCGCCAGATTCCGTGACTTTTGTTTTTACAAAGCCACCCAGAACGAGAACTTGACCGTTTGCTACTGTGACGTTTGTTTTGACTTCTTTGGTATCTCTCTGTTTTCCTTCTGAGTCTACAAAGTCGCTCAGATCAATTTTCACGTCCAAATTTATTATTCCGTTGGGGTTAATTTGGGGTTTGAATTTGATAGTTTTGGCGATTTGTACGGTTTCAAAACCAGACTGTTCTCCTGCAACTTCTTTTTCTATCCGACGGCTTTCACCGACGCTGACAGTTGCTTCTACGCGGTTGGCAACAGTTACAAACGGTCTGTCCAAGATACTGGCATTAGTTTGTTGTTTAAGAGCTTTGAAGATGGCCCAAACACTTCCACCCTTGCTTAAGCTCAAAACTGTAGATCCCTGTGAGAGCCCGGAAGAGACAGTGTTTAAAAGGTTTCCAAGAATGCTTGTTATGTTGCTACCTGATTCGTTTACCTGTATCGGACCAATCCCGGCACCCTGGAAATCGAGTCCTTTTATTGGGAGTCCGTGTTCAATGTTTCTTAGCTGTCCGCCGAGTTCTTTGGTGTCCGTTTGGTCAATTTGGACGATAAGCGTTTCGATTGCTACCTGTGGCTGTGCTTTGTCCAAATCTCTTATGGTTTCCCTTATAAATTTCCAGTCTTGTTGATCTACGCAAGAAACAATAAGCCTGTTACCGTCCTTATCGGCTTCAACTCTCACGCCACTGAAATACTTAACTCCGCCTCTAATTCCCCCAAATTTAGCTGCAGCAGATTGTGACTGTGTATTTGTAACATCATCCAAAATGCTTTTTATCTGTTCAGCGTCTGCGTATTTAAGTTCGTAAATATTGATCGGGTTTTTTGGCACTTTCATTGTTTTGTCGATGTATTTGGAGACAAAGTCGACTACTTTATCGATAGATTTTTTGTTTCCCAGCAAAATTAGAGCATTCGTGCGCTCTTCCGCAATAACCTTTGTAGATGGTGCAAAATAATCTGTAGTGTCTTCGCTGTTGTAACCCAAAAGCCTTGCAAGTGAGCTCTGTTCGGGCTTTTTGATGATATTATCGAGAAGTCTTTTAACTTCTGCTGCATTTGCTTGTTGCAGGTTCATCACTGTGACTGTTTCTTGATATCCAGATGTGTCGAGTTCGTGTGCAACCTTCATCGCAGATTTTATGTTGTAGCAGCAATCAGTTATCACCATTCCGTTGAGAGAGTTTTGGAGTATTAGCTGTGCTCCAGGATTGAGCATTGTTTTTAAAACAGGCTCAATTTCTGACACAGGAATGTTGTTTAGGAATGTCACAAATCGTACCGTTTTGTCGGAGTTTGGTAAGCTTTCTGCTGGGATACCGATGTATACGGGCAGAGGTTCTGTATATTTTGTATCTTTAGCAACGATTTTGTGAACGTCACCCACTTTGACGATTGCAAAACCTCCCATTTCGAGGATGGTTTGGAAAACGTCCCATGCCTCATCGATGGTGAGCGGCTCACGAATGGTAAGTGATATTTTTACCCCAGCTGTTGCGGCATTTGGAATTAGGTTAATTCCCTTGCGCTCGGCCATATATTCGATGAAATTTGAAAGATCTGCATTGTCGAAGTTGAGATAAATCTCTCTAGATTTGCCCACCAAATCTTTTGTTTTAGATGTGAGTTTAGTGTGGGAATTATTACCCAAAATATCTGCGAATTTTGTTTTTTTCTCGGCAGTTTTTTTGGAGGAATTTTCTGTGAAAGTTTTTTTTGTTGTTTGTGCATTTACTGCAGTAGCGTCTGGAGCTTTCATGCTTTGTGCGATGCAAAATGATGCAGCGATTATCAAAATTTTATTAATATTTTTCGTCATACGCCTACCTTACCTGTGCTCGGCCTGTACGTGCTTTCATGTTATCTAAAAGCCGTTTTCTTATTGCCGCAATGTTTTCATCATACTGCTGACTGTGGCGTCGTTTAAATTCTCTGCTTCTAGAGAGTCTTTCTCGTAATTTACTTTCTGAAAACTGTTTTTTATGAAGAGTTGGTGTTCTAGGGGAACTTTTATGTTCTACTGATTTTTTGTCCTGACTCGTAACTTCGAATGGGGATGTTTGGGACGTTAAGCTTGTTTTGGGCTGCTGGAGAGTATACGAGATGGAGACGACTTCGCCATTTCGCTTCACATCAACGTTTACACTGTCTCCATAGCTTTTTTTTACAACTTTTTCGTACGCTTTTTCTCTATCACTTTTTTCCGCAATGCCGGTTCCATCAATCGACACAATGATATCGTCATACTTTAGTCCCATTTTTTCTGCCAGGGAATCTTTTTCGGCAGTTGCAATCTTCATTCCGACACATACACCCTTGTGGTACATCGGAATTATGCCCAGGTCTTCTATAAACTGTCCAAGTGAGGTAATTTCTCTGGAAAGACGCATGGGATCAACAGTAAATTCTAGGTCTTCTTCCTGGCTGAAAATTGGATGAGTTTTTGCATCCTCTCCAAAACCTGGTTCTGAGCTGTGTAGAAAATATGTTTCCTGCTGCCCATTTGCTCTTAGAATTACGATGCTTTGTCTGGAAATTTTGATGATTGTTCCGTCCTGGACATTGTCTGCAACCCTGTATGTTTTTTCTTTTTCTGTTTCGTCTGCGATGACACAAATGCTGTTTTCTTCGTCTGCAGCCAGAATAATTCCATTGAGAGAAATATTAAGGGGATCTATAAATTCTGGCTTCCGTCTTTCTGGTGGCCTGGGGTTAGATGGAAGATTTAGCTGCGGTATTTCGCCTACGAGAGATCTTTTTGTAGCTTTTTCTGCTGAAGGCTGAGCACTAAAAATGTCTCTGCGACCATAAATTTGAGAAACAGGTATTTTGGGAACGGCCGTGCAGTCAAACTCCTTCTCGGCAATGCTTGTTTTAACCATTAAGGTTGGCGAGTTTTGCCATAGTCCCTTAATGACAAACACAACCACGATGAGCAGACACAGCAATGCGCTGTTAAGAATCCAAAATTGTTGTTTCATTAATTTTCCCCCGCCCCGCTTGAGCGGTTATGAGAATACGATTGTACGGTTTTTAGTGTCAAGTAGAGCAAAATACGCATTTACGGCGTGGGAATGGTTTCAAGAATTTTTCCAACCACATCATCAGCTGACACTCTATCTATCTCTGCTTCGTAACTCAAAAGTATTCTGTGTCGTAAAACATCAGCTGCAACAGCTTTTATATCTTCAGGTATTACAAAATGCCTTTTGCGCAAAAATGCGTGTGCTTTAGTTGTATGATGTAATGCCAGCGTAGCTCTTGGAGATGCTCCAAAGCGAATGAGAGGAGCAATTTCTTTAAGCTGACCAGAAGGATTGCGTGTTGCATCAATAATTTTCAACATATAATCGGTGACTTTTTCGTCCACATAAATTTTAAGAACCGTTTGCTGCCCATCTTCGATATCACTTTTTGTGATAACATTTTGTGGCTTTTGTGGGGTAAACACGGTGTCTATAATTTTTCTTTCTTCCTCAATGTTGGGGTATGTCATCAGTAGCTTGAAGATGAATCTGTCCACCTGGGCTTCCGGTAAATGGTAAGTCCCTTCTTGGTCGATAGGATTTTGAGTTGCCATTACCAGAAAAGGGGTTTCTATGTCGTAGGTTTGAGCTCCGATTGTCACTTGGTGTTCTTGCATGGCTTCCAGCAGGGCAGATTGTACTTTTGCCGGGGCCCTATTTATTTCGTCCGCCAAGACTATTCCTGCAAAAATTGGACCTTTTTTGGTGTCAAACTCATGTGCTTTGGGGTTATATACCAACGTTCCGATGACGTCCGATGGCAAAAGATCGGGGGTAAATTGAATTCTAGAAAAAGTTAATCCAACGGCTTCTGAGATTGCCTTTACAAGCGTAGTCTTTGCCAGCCCAGGAACACCCTCCAATAAAATATGTCCGTTACACAAAAGGCCTATGATGGCACGGTCAACTATTTTTTCCTGACCAACAACAGACTTTGCAATTTCTCCCTTGAGAGCTTGCCATTTTAAGGATTCTTCTTTGATCTGATCTGGTGATACATCAATTTTATTCATAGCTCTTCTAAATTTTATTATGACTCAAACAAACCCTATCGCAGCGTACTTTTTTATAACATGTGAAGAAAAATTACTCAAAGCGTGTGTTTGATTGGACCTTCTGGTAAACCACGAATAAATTGATGTACGTACTCGTTATCACATTCCCATATATTCTTGGAAGGCCCTTTGTAGACGACTTTCCCGCCATAAAGCATTGCAACGTGATCTGCGTAGTTGAAAACTTCAACGTCGTGAGAAATAACAATGGTTGTTGCATTTGCTTCCTTGTGAGTTTTGTACATGAGTTCGTGAATCATTCTTACAGAAATTGGGTCCAATCCAGTTGTGGGCTCATCGTAAAGAATTGTTGTCGGGCTGCGCATCAAAGTTCTTGCGAGGCCCACGCGTTTCTTCATTCCTCCTGAAAGTTCTGCAGGATATTTGTCCAAAGAATCATCAGCTAGGCCAACGCTTCTGATTCTTTCTAAAACGATTGGACGGACTTCTTCTGGAGGAACTCCTTCTTCCAAGAGACCGATGCCAATATTTTCAAACACCGTGATCGAGTCGAGAAGGGCTGCGAATTGAAATACGTATCCGCACATACCAAAAATTTTATCACGTTCCCGTTGTGACAGTTTTGTGAGTTCGACTCCGTTCAATTCTATGGAGCCTTCGTCGGGTGTGATGAGTCCGATTATTTGTTTTAAAAGAACAGATTTTCCTTCCCCGGAACGGCCTATGACTGCCAAAAACTCACCGTCTTTAACTTCTAAGTCCAGTCCGTTGGTTATGACTTTATCTCCGAATGCCTTTTTGAGGCCTGTTAGCTTTATCACTATGAGACCTTCAATAAAACTTTTAGTAGAGATGACAAGATGTAGTTTGCAACAAATATAGTAACGCAAGAGTACACAACACTTTGAATAGTTGAGATACCAACACCCTTTGCGCCACCAAACGTAAAGAATCCTTTGTAACAACTTATGATGGAACAGAGAAATCCAAACACAGAAGCTTTTATAAGTCCTTGAGTAATATCTTCCATGACAACCATCCGTCTTGTGAAATCAATATATTGTTCAGGGTTAACCTTTAAAACATATACTGCCATACCAAATCCTGCAGATACACCTGCCAGAACACAAAAAAGAGATAGGAAGGGCAAAATTATTGTCGATGCCAAAACTCGTGGAACGATGAGATACCTGTAGACATCCATAGAGAGGGTTCTGAGTGCGTCAATCTGTTCGGTGATACTCATAGTTCCAAGCTCTGCGGTCATGGCAGAACCAGCACGAGCTGTCACCATAATTCCGCTCAAAATGGAGCCGAATTCACGCGTCATAGAAAGATATATCAGAGGTCCTATGAATTGGTCTGCTCCAAAGCGATGAAGCCCGTCATGGGCGTGTATCGCTAAAACAGCGCCAATTGTTGAGCCTGTCAGAACGACAACGCTAAACGAGTTGACGCCGATGTAGTTCATCTGAAAAAACACGCGCTTTAAATTTACGCCCTTTGTGACCAGGGTAGAAATTGTTCTAAAAGTGAATACACCTAATTTTCCAAGGCCTTCCGCGCAGGAAATACCAAATTCACCAACACGCTCTAAACCGTCGAATACTAGGTCCTTTATCGACATTTTCTCCCATCCCAACTTAAAGGGTGGACTTTTAATGCAGCCTACTTGCGAGGTGCTTGTTTGGCAGGCGCTTTTCTAGACACTGTGTAATCTTGCAGAACCGACCGAGAGGAAAATTTGCTTTTGTAGATGGTCAGCAAAAGGCTACCGCCTATGAAAAGGGCACCGAGAATCCAAGTGAGTTTTTCAAATAAGTTTTCACCGCCAGATCCGCCAAAAATCAATTGGCTACCTCGGCTGCCTCCTCCACCCAGACCGATTTCTCCTTTTCCTTGCTGCATTAATATCATGAATGCCAGCAAGATAGCGACAAAAATGAAAAGAGTCATCAACAAGCCATACATATTTATTTCTCCGCATATAAAACATTACTATTTTGGGGCTCTTTCCACGATTCTAACATTTTTTCTAATTCTTGAAAGCAAAGACTTGCTGCTCCAACAAGATAGCCGTCGACTTTTTTTATTGAATCTAGTATTGGTAGCTGTGAATGGCTCACGCTGCCACCGTAAAGGTAGGTTACTTTTTTAAGTGATTCGTTGCCAGAAAGATCCTGAACCACGTGCTCAAATACGTTTTCTAGGTGTTCTTTAGATGGGACTTGGCCGCTTCCAATTGCGTACAAAGGTTCGTATGCAACGCAGATGTGATATCTATGCTCCAAACAAAGTCGGCTCAAACTTTCTGTTATGGTTTTTATCTGTCTAGAGAGAACCTCGTGACTTCTGCCTGCTTTTTTTTCTTCGGCGCTTTCTCCAATGCAAATTATTGGGGTTATCCCGTGAATTAGTAGCTGTATTGTTTTGTATGCGACTTGTTCGTCAGATTCTTTGTGAGCCTTTCTTTCCTCACTATGTCCGACTATCGTGTATTCGCATCCTGCTTCAGCTAGGCATGCAGCTGAAATTTGCCCCGTGAAAGAGCCTATTGCTCTTGTTGAGCAATCTTGTGCGCCTAATACCAAAAAATCACTTGGAGACGAAGAAAAAATTTGTGATATTGGCAAGACGCTCAAGAAAGAGGGGCATATTACAATCCTCGTTTTTGAGTTTTTGGCCAGTCTGATGAGTTCTTTGTGGTGCCTCCTTATGAACTTAATTTCTTCTGATGGCCTAAGATTCATTTTCCAGTTTGCCACCAAAATTTTTTTGGCATCCATGGCAACCCTTTCTTACACGGTCTAAACAGACCTGTTGTGGCCGCTTCCTAAAAATATGACAAAACTAACGCGTTAGTCTACTTGACGAAGTAAGATTTTTACGTAACATCTCTCGACATAGGATGTTGCTTGCAGGAGGCCTTTTTCAGAAATTTCTCGAGGGCATTTAAATGCTTACAGTACAACGTTTTTTTTCTTTCATTTTGTCAATTGCCCTTGTGGCAGCGTTATTTCCAGGGTTGATTTTTTGTATGAGGCCCGCAAATAGAAATTTTCCGTTTTCTCGGGATGTATTTCGCACGTCGAAACACAATGGTCTCGACTGTTCAATTTTTTTTACAAGGTCGTCTTCGACATATGAATCTTTAGAAGGTCAAGAAACTGTGACGCATCCATGGGGCGGGTATAACCTAAAAGATGCTATAGAAGCCTATCAGACTTATAAATCAGACCTTGGGGAAAGCTATACAAATCCTTTGCAGACGGAAAAAGGGTCAGATATTTTCAATGACAAAGATATTCCGTTCGATGTTCTTTTGGATCAGAGAACTTTTGGTGCCCAGTTTTCTTTTTATCACATGTTTGAGAGTGCCGCGGCAAAAGCCGTTTCTGGAATTTCAATGCCAAAGGGTGCTCGTAATTTTTTCAAAGATGCGGAAATTTACATTGGGGCGGACTGTTTTGTCATGCATGCCAGCTCGGGTGCGCATTACGAGCTAAATCTTCTTAATCGTAATTTGAATCAGGCGGTAAGAGACATGTCTCTTACCGATCAAAGGCTTGTTGACAAAGTTCGACGTGAATTTCAATACAACGACTTGGGCATGAATTCGAACACATGGTCAAACACTGGAATGGGCGACATAGATATTTATGCGGGATTTGGAAAGAGATTTGATCATAAGTTGCGTTTTAGAAGTATGGATTTTAGTGCGGTGGTGGGAGTTACAATTCCGACGTGTGAGAAGTTTAACATTGACCGTCCACTGTCTTTTACTTTCGGAAGCGAAGGAGTTACTGCACACCTTGATTTTTTAGCAGAGTTTGAATTGAAGCAGTGCTGGAGGGCTGGTTGTACCCTTGGATTTACCAGTGGATACACTTCAACAAGAGAGCGACGCATTCCGGTAAAACGTGAGCCTTCAGTTTTAAGTCCGTTGAAGATTTCACCAAAAATTAAGACCGGAATGACGATGTCTATAAAGCCCTATTTTACACTAGAAAATATTAAGCCTGGACTACATCTTACAGCGCGGTATATTTATTTATGGCATGAAAATGATGAATGGTCTGATGAACGTGAAAATCCAACCGTAGACTCTTTCATAACGCGCCGCGAGGCAGGTTATTCTATGGCGATTGAACTCGAAAGGTTTGAAAATTGGACACACTGGACTGCATCATTTTTAAATGTTACAGCAGTTTATGACCCGGGCGAGCGTTCTGGTCATTGGGCGTCGAGGCCTCTTGTATGGGTATCGTACGACCATCCGTTTAATAGCAATAGTGTGGTGAGAAACAGGCGTCTGGCGGTCGGAGCAACACTACGCTTTTAATGGCTTAGGGGGCCTAAAGATGAGATTTTTACCCGCTCGATTGTTTAGTTTTTTTTCCAGTGATCTAGCGATAGATCTGGGAACCGCAAATACAGTGATTTATGCAAGGGGACGGGGAATTGTTTTGGACCAACCATCGGTGGTTGCAGTCAAAAAAAATACTGGAAACGTTATCGCCGCCGGTGACAGAGCAAAAGATATGCTTGGAAGAACACCGGATTCGATCATAGCTTGTAGGCCCCTTCGTGATGGCGTAATCGCAGATTTTGAATTTACAGAAAATATGCTTAGATATTTCATCAGAGAGGCACACAACAATAGAACAACCTTAGTAAGCCCACGTATGGTCATCGGAGTACCATCTGGAATAACACAAGTCGAACAACGTGCCGTAAAAGATTCGGCAAAACAAGCTGGGGCCAGTGAGGTTTACACAATCATGGAACCAATGGCAGCTGCAATAGGCTCGGGCCTTCCCGTAGAAGAACCAACAGGAAATATGATTGTTGACATTGGAGGGGGAACAACAGAAGTTGCAATAATTTCCCTTAACGATGTTGTCTACTGCAAATCTGCACGTGTTGGCGGAGACGCAATGGACAAAGCCATTGTGCAATACGTCAAACGCAAATATAATCTTTTGATTGGGGAATTCACAGCAGAGCGTATCAAAATGTCCATAGGTACAGCTTGTCCGGCTAAAGATGGTGAAGTTTCACTGGTGAAGGGCCGTGATTTGATAACCGGTGTTCCAAAGACCGTTGAATTGACAGAAGAAGAGGTGTTCGAAGCTTTGTCAGAACCAATTTCTGTTATCATAGATGCTGTACGGTCTGCCCTTGAAAATGCACCGGCAGAGCTTTCTTCAGATCTTGTGGACAGAGGCATTGTGATGGCTGGTGGCGGCTCTAGGCTTAAGAATATGGATCAGTTGATTTCTGAACAGACCGGGCTTCCTGTTCGTGTTGCAGAAGATCCTCTATTGAGTGTTGTCATGGGCGCTGGAAAAGTTATAGACGAGTTTGAGTACTTTCGCGATGCCCTCATGGAATGATGGCTTTTTGGACAAAAATAGCAGAATTTTAATATTTATTTTTTGCATCTTTGTTTTTGTCCTCGGGGCAATTTTTGTTACGTCACAAATTCAGTGGATCGATATTGCTCCACTAATTTCTGGGCCGATGAACAAACCTTCTACTGTTCTGGATTGTCACGGGAAGGTTTTGTTTTATTTTTCTGAGGAAAAAAAAGACTTTGTTGAATTTAGTGGTATTCCAAAGTGTTTGGTGGAGGCCTTTCTTGTTACCGAGGATCGAAAATTTTTTACTCACAGCGGTATTTCTCTCAAAGGAATAATTCGTTCGATTATTGTTAATTTGGCGCTCAGGAGAAAGGCCCAGGGGGCAAGCACAATCACGCAGCAGCTTGCAAGGCTCATTTGTGTGGGAAATAAGAAAACTTTCGTTCGTAAAATTCGCGAAATGTTTACCGCATTCCAGTTGGAAAAAATGCTTACGAAGCGACAAATTTTTGAACTTTATGTGAACAATATTTATTTTGGGCATGGGATATACGGTGTTCGGGCTGCAGCTAACAGATTTTGGGGTAAAAAACTTAACAAAATTTCATATCCGCAGGCTGCGGCATTGGCAGCCGTTGCAAAATCGGCCCTCCTGTTTTCACCGCTAAATTCTGTAGATGGTGCGACGAGTAGAAGAAATCTTATTTTAAGGTCGTTGCACAATGCAGGAAAAATTGAAAAAGAACATCTGGAATCATTTGTAAAAGAGCCAATAAATGTTTTGGGGCCGGAAGAAAAAAATAAAATAAGATCGTATCTTTACGAGCACGTGAGGTGTTGGTGCGAGAAAAAATATGGGCATAAAGCTCTCTATGGTGGTGGTTTGGTGATAAGGACAACCGTGGACGCAAAAACACAGAATGCTGCGGAAATGGTATTTGCAAGGCATCTTAAAGATCTTAGACGCTCTCTCGAGGGCCTTGACGGTGGGCTTCTTTCAATTGAGCCGTGGAGCGGTAAAATTCGTGCTTTTGTCGGTGGCTTAGATTTTTCTAAATCTCAGTTCAACAGGGCATTTCAGGCGGTGCGTCAGATGGGATCGGTGTTCAAGCCAATTGTGTATACCGCAGCGGTTGAAGAGGGGGTTGACCTTGGAACAGAACTTGTTGATGAGCCAATAGAAGTTACGCTTGAAGATGGTGGTTCTTGGAGTCCAAAAAATTGGGATGGGAAATTTTGTGGAACTATTTCTCTTAAAGATGCATTGGCAAGGTCGAATAACGTTGTCACTGCTAAATTGTTTTTAATGGTTGGGGCCGGAAAAGTTTTGAATGTGGCGAAGCGTTTTGGTCTTTCCAGACAACTTTTGCCGTATCCTTCTTCTGCTCTTGGAACAGCGGAGGCAACTGTTCAAGAATGTTTGTGCGCCTTTAATGTTTTTGCCAGTGGAGGGATGCTTGTAAAACCATATTTTGTCGAATCGGTGTCTCGTGAAAATACAAAATTGTACTTTGAAAGACCAAAAGTAGAAAAGGTTTTGAAGCCGGATGTTGTGAGTAAAATGGAATCTGCGCTTTCATACACAATTAACCGTTATGGAAGGCTAAAAGGTGCTGTGGATGGCATTGAATGTTTGGGTAAATCGGGTTCCACTAACGAGGCCAGAACTCTGTGGTTTGTTGGAGCTTGTCCAACGCTTTCCACAGCAATTTACATTGGTAGAGACGATAATAAACCTCTTGGCAAGGCCTTGACTGCTCTACCAACAGTTTATCCTATCTGGAGAGATTTTTATCGCGAAATTTTTTGCCGTAATTATAGAGTATAATAATTATATTTGGGCAAATTTTGTGCGTTGAATTTGTAAATTTTAATCCCTCTGTCATCCGGGCCCCAGATTAGGTTTGGGGTTAAAAACTTGATCTGGGATTTCTTCCTTATTTAGTGATTTTTTGGAAGCACTCAGTACTCAGATATTTTTTTCAACTTCCGTGAGTACCTGATTAGTTATGTTTTTATTGGTAATTTAAATTGCATATCATCAGTTAGGGGTGCACTGCCAATATATTTTATTGAACGTTCTTCGGCGGTTCCTATGTGTATATAAAAAAACGCCAGTCTTTTAACTATGCCTTTTTCGTCGGCAAAGCCAATCTTATACTGGTAGTTATTATATTTTCCAAGATGCACAATATAGTACGGTGTAAACTCATAAAACTTTATATATTTATTTTTTCCATAGTAGTCTTTACAGCTTCCATAGCAATCTTTACAGCTTCTTGTTAAGTCCTCTGAGCTTATTTTTAAGGTGAAGTCTGAGGTGTTTAAGTACAAAGTTTCGTATTGCCCCTTATGACATACACCACAGAGAGCAGCATAAGATTTATCAGTTAGCGGTAATTGAATTCTTTCTGATGCAGGCTTGATGTGGCTAAATTCTAAATTTGTTATTTTTTCACTATCACCATCAAAATCATCAACATTATATTTTTTACAAAAATAGCCTATTTTTGTGACCAGGCCGTCTATATTAGCGATTCCGATTTTATTTTTTCCGAGTATTATAAAGTATGCTGGAGTGAACTCATACAAGCATTCTACATAGCAACTCCCTAGAGCATTTGCAATTGCAAGTTGCGAAATTGTTGTGAGCTTAGCATAATTTCCGATGTGGCCTTTTGGATTTTGGATATATGAAAGAAATTGTGTCACAAAAGGTTCGGTGATGTCGTTTAAGAAATACTCTCCGAGATACTTAAAGAATATTTTATCTGTGCTGCTTGGTTGCGCTATTTGAGAGCTTGCCGAAATCAACACCAGAAAAGTGACCAATAAGTTTAGCAATTTTCTCATTTTTTCTACTCCTTTATATTGTTTACATTGGGTTTAATTTTCAATTGCTGTGACCGATTATTACACAAATATTGGTGTTTTGCTTCTTAAGACTTCATTTTCACATGTATACGTTGTATCTTCCAAACAATTTATCGGCAAGGATATTTGAGTTTTGTGAAAGGAGTGTTGTGCAAAAAAATTTGTCTTTGGCTTTTGTGGCGGCGTTGTTGAGTGCCCAATTTATGAATGTCATATGTTCTGATAGCAAGAGAAAGGAAGATTTGGCAGGGGATGTGGCGAGTGAGTTTTTACAATCTTTCGTGTTTTTTGAATTTCTTATAGTTAGATAATTTTTAGTTCCAAAATAAGTTTGTTTGGTGATTATTTTCGCATACTTTTTCGAGAAAATTTGAAGCTAAATTTCGGGTTACCTGTTTCAAACTCAGTAACGGTTAAGGCAAGTTTTCCTGCTATAATTCCATTTTTCGTAATTTTAAACTTCCATATGGTTTTAGATTTGGTTCGTTTAGAAAAAAGTTCAGTTGTATAAATAGCTTCTCCATCCGAATCTTCGTCATAATAATATTCCTGAACAATTTTTAGTTTTTCTTTTCCCGTGAATTTTATTTGTACTTTATCTTCAGGCTTGCTTCGCCTTAGGAATGAAGCAAGGAGGGTGGATACATTATTTGTATGAGTATATTCACCAATTTCGTCTGCTTGAGAATTTTTTCTTAGGCGTGTAGTATCCGTTTGCAGAGTGGCAACTGTGCCTTTTTCTCCAGTGAGTTCTATTAAACTTTTGGCGAAATCTTCACTGTTTTCTATAATTATGAAGTTATTTAACTCTCGAAATAGACTTATTTTAATGACGGGTGGCTGCGCGTAGTTTGCAACCATCTTACAAATTTCAGTAGGAGAGTTTTTCCATTCGTTGTAGATGCTGCGATACAAATATGTATCGGTGTAAGACTCTGGATTTAGATCAGCAGTCAGTAAATTCGTACACAATAATGAGCACATAACTGATAACCTTATTGATGCTTTCATGCCTCTTTCTCCTCATGTTTTCATAGGGGGCAGCGTTTGTTGCGGACAAGTATGTCACCAAATTTTACCAGGTCAAGTGTGATGTTACATACCTACGTTGTGAATTTATTTTTGTTTTCTATGATGTGAGATGGCAAAATGGTGGGCGTAGTCGCGTAGTGCCGTCAAAAGGGCGCCTTCGATTGTTTTCAAATCCAGTTTTTTGCCTGTTTCAAGAGTTTTGAGTCAGGGTTGCATAGAGCTTTACGCCCAGGCCGGCCAGGCCAATTGTCCAAAAAAATGATCCAGTGATCCTTGTAAGAATAGTTTTACGGCTGCCCATGTGGCTTGGTAAAAATGGAAAGAGTGCTTGGTAAAAACGCTTTTTAGCGCGCTTTCGAGCAATCTTTGGTGGTAGAGAGCGGTTTTTCAGTTCCTTGCGGTATGCAAAAATTGCATTCCAAATAAGCCCGGCGATTCCTAAAGCACACAAAGCGGTTGTTGTTTGTGGTGAAGTAATGAACTTGAAAAGTGGATTCTTTCTTTTAGGTTTTTAGTTGTTTCTGATGCTCTTCTGTTTTTGTTACTTTTTATGGCCAAAAAAACAGTTGTCAGTGCGGCTTCCACAACGGTTTGTTAAGCACGTTTTCAGATTGAAAGTGTCCAATTATTCCTGCAACAACAGCCATCCATGCAAGAATGCTTACTTCTGTCTCAGGCAATAAAATTTTCAGTGTTTTTTTTAAGGCCTTGAGTTTTGCCTCTCTTGGCGACATACCGTCTTTAATAAATGTTTTAAGTAATTTTTTATACTGAGCTACAAAGTTAACTACCAATGCAGAAACTCCTGCAATGCCTAGTAGCACGTTTGGAGCAGTGAGCTTTGATATTTTGCATTTAAAGCTTTGTTTCAGGCGCTTTTCTTCTTCCCG
>JBHPCE010000011.1:0-21070 GCA_042576345.1 Candidatus Babelota bacterium
CGAAAAAAGAAGAATAAAAAATGACAAAAATAAGCTGCGCTTGGGTTTTGAAAAATACACGAAAGGTTCCTCTTTGAGAAGGTAATGAGGTTGTTGAAAACAAAGCGGTTGGGGTGTTTATAGCAGGCTGGGAAGTTGCAATTGAAGAGATTATGAAAAATTAAACCAGCACAGTTGAAAAAATAACTGCGCTGGTTTTGACAAGGTTGTTTTTGTTGAAGTTGGACAGGTTTAGTTTATACTTTATAAATCGATATTTTTTATAAGTACTTGTTTACAAAATAATCTCCTGTTGCCGCTTTTTTGCGGTTTTTGCGGGCTGTGACAGTTGTTTTTTCAGTGCCAATAATTTGTTCTTTATTTCCACAAGATCTTGTTTCGAGATTGAAATCATTTTGCTTGAGGTGGATTTTACTTGTACTTTCGGTTCTTTATGTTTGATATGTTTGATTTTTTGTACTACTTTTTTTTCTTCGGTTATGGGGCTTTTAAGTTTAAATCCTACAAAGCAATCGAGATTTGCTTTTTGAACTTCTAGTGGTTTGGGTTCGATGGCTTTATTGTTTACTTTAGGCCGTGTTTTCAATTTTACAGTAGTGCTAATTTCTTTGGCCGGCGACATTTTTTCTAGGTGGGCCATGATAAATTCATCCGACTGTTGTTTATCCATTTTGAACCACCGGATTGTTCTGAAAAGCTCAGCATCTTTTACCGTATAAAGTTTGTCTGGGCCTGTGAGAAAATTTTCACGCAATTTAAAGCGTTTTTCCCATTCCCTTATGGTAGAGCGTTTCAGATGAAGAGATTTGGAAAGGACATCAATTTTAAAGACCTTTTTTGCTGCTCTAATTTTATCGTCTTGCACGTCAATCTCCCAGGCTTTGGCTATTGGTTTGGCATCCGAGATATTTATAATTTGTAACACGTGGCCTGTGGTATTTTGAACAGTTTAGGCCTTAACACAAGGCTTTTCTAGCCAAACATCTTGTTTATTGCTATCATCCGCCTAGAGTCTTTGTTGTTTCTGATTTTTCCCAAGTTTTGAAGGGTAGAAAATGCAAAAAAACACTAGTGGTGGCATTTTAAATGCTATTTTATTGGGTCTTGCAACATTTTTGATTGTTAAATATTTTTTCGCTTCCAAGCCAGCTGATAGGGCCATAGAGGGACGAGAAGATCTTTCTGGACAGGTGTTTCAAGCTCCTGTGAGCAATTTGGAAGCAAGAAAACTTAACAAAGAAATAGATTTTATCGACAAGAAAATTCCGTCAGGGGATCAGGAAATTTTTGTAGCAACCTCATTGTGTGAATACACTTTTTCTCCCAACGGGGCTGTTTTATCTGGTCTTGATTTTAAAGAAAATAGGGGGCCAGAAGGGGATTTTATAAGGACTGTTTATAATCGTCAGTTTGAAGAGCGTGAACAAGGGTGTTTTTTATTGGCAATGGATGAAAAAACACCCTACGTTTATAAATTTTTGGGTGTGGATAGTAAGAATGGTAAGCACATTGTTTCGTTTCAGACGGAAGTTGACGGATGGCAAATTCGCAAATCTTTTGAATTGAATGACTATGAGTACGACATAAAGGTTTCTTTGAGCTTTGAGCCAAAAAATGGGGTTAAGACAATCAGACCAAGATTGTTTGTTCCAGGGCCGTTTTCTGGAAGTATCTCTGAAGATAAGATCAACGGGATTGTAAGCGGTTTAGACAAGGCGAGCTTGAATAAAGTGACCGATGCGCAAGAACATGACTTTGGATGGAAATTACCTGCGATTTTTGGAGCTGAGGATAAATATTTTCTACATTCTTTTCATGGAATAAGCGATGAATCGTTTGTGGAAAGAGCCTACTACAAGAGGTTTAATAACAGAGGATTGTTTTCGATATTTGAGTGTAGGAAAATTAGTAAATCATCTTCTGTTACTATGAAATTTTATTTTGGACCTAAAACTATTTATGATCTAGAAGCATCTGACGAAAGGCTTAAGAATGTTCTTAGTTTTGGCTGGTTTTCAAAATTAATGATACTTCTTTTGAGCTTTTTAGAGTATTTATTTGGATTTTTGGGAAATTATGGAATGGCGATAATGCTTCTGGCTTTGTTGATAAAGCTTGCATTTTTACCATTAACCCTTTTAGCAAGGCGCAAAGCCTCTGAGGTTATGGCGGTAGAGGCCAGATATGCTGGTGAGATTAGAAGTATAAATCTTCGATATAAGAATGACTTTCTAAAACGCAGCGAGTCTATTGCGACTTTTTATAGAGAGCACGGGATATCTCAGCTTGGTAAGATGGCTGGAACCATTCCTCTTTTGCTTCAAGCACCATTCTTTATTTCTCTTTATTATGGGCTTAGAAGTTACATAGCACTTTATCAGGCCAATTTCTTGTGGTTGTCAGACTTGTCTTCTAAAGATCCATTTTTCATTCTTCCTGTGATACTAGGTGTTTTCATGTTGATGCAGCAGCAAACTTCGCCAATAATTGATCAAAAAGTGAAGTGGATGACATATATGATGCCGCTTGTAGTTGTTGCTGTTATGGCAAATTTTCCTGCCGGTGCTGTATTGTATTGGACGTCTAACACAGTTCTCATGCTCGGAGAAGAGCAGATAATGAGACTGATATTTGGGAAAATAAAACGGATTTAGGAAGGCTATGTTGGCCAAATTGCCGGCATTAAAGGCCCTTATAAATTGTTTGCACAGACTGCCGTGTCTTGCATCCAAACATGTATATCGTATTGCTGTGCATTTGCTTAGTTGCGACGATGTTGATCTCGAAAGACTTTTGAGATCAATAAAAGAGGCTAGAGGTCAGATAAAGCGTTGTTGTGAATGTTTCAATTGGAGTCAGGATGCTGATGTCTGTCCGATTTGTTCTTGTGCTAGTCGCGACAAATCGGTTTTATGTGTTGTGGAAACATGGCATGATCTTTGCTCAATTGAGAATTCTGGAGATTTTCGAGGTCTTTATCATGTGCTAGGTGGAGCGATCAGTCCACTGGAGGGCATATGTCCTGAACATTTAACGATCGATTATTTGCTCAAAAGGATATCGTCTAAAAAAGATTTGAAAGAAGTTATTTTAGCTACAAATCCAACCCCAGAAGGTGAGGCTACAGCGAGTTTGATTGCATCAAAATTGAACGATTATCAAGATATTGCCATTTCCAGGCTTGCTAGTGGAATTCCGATTGGTGGAAGTTTGGAATTTATGGATGGAATGACAATTCATAAAGCGATAAGTGGTAGAAGGCCGTTTTAAAAGGAGAAGTTCTGTGGAGATTTTCAAAAAAAGGCGAGAGCGGTTGCTTGAGGCGATTGGTGGCGGCAGTGACGATATTCTTGTTCTATTTTCTGGTTTTGAGTTTCCTTGGCAAAGGTTTAGACCTAGCAGCTCAGCATATTATTTGACGGGTATAAAAGAGCCGGCCGTGTGTTCTGTAATAGATATGAAAGGCACAATGACGGCATATTTTCCCGTTTATGGCGCTGACAGGGGTTTATGGTGTGGTGGTCACACAATTAATGATTCTTGGTGGAACGAAGTTGGATATGCCGATGTGCAGCCGCTTGGCGATAGCGTTAATGGTTATACGCTTCATGTTTCGTTTTTGAGCAACGAAGTTTCTGCGCTTTTGGAACGGCTTAGAAAGGTTGTAAAGCGGGGTGGTCGCATTTTGATGGCTGCGAGTGTGGAAAATGATGGTGAGTTTAATCAATTTTTGTGGCTTTCTAGGCTGATACATTTGGAGCCAAAATTTATTAACTGGTTTGGGGATGTTTCCGGAAGTGTGGCTGATCTTCGGTGTGTTAAGGACGAAGATGAGATAAAAACTATCAAAAAAGCTGTCAGGTCAACTGTTGAGGGACAAAAAGCAGCCGCCAAAGCGATTGTGCCAGGAAAAACGGAAACTGAAATTAGGGCAGAAATTGAACGTGAATTTGTTGTAAACGGCTCCTTAGACCCTGCATTCCCATCCATTGTGGCATCCGGGAAAAACTCAACCGTACTTCACCATAGTTGTTTTGATTCAACTTTAAACAGTGGTGAGCTTGTTGTTGTGGATGTAGGTGCAGAGTTTGGGTTCTATGCTGCTGATCTGACCAGGACTTATCCAGTTTCTGGTCAATTCTCTGAAAGACAAAAAGAGGTTTATTACGCTGTTCTTGAGGCGCAAATGGCTGTTGAAGAAGCTTGCAAACCTGGAATGTTCCTGAAAGATGAGTTGAATAAGCCAAAATCTTTGCACCACATAGCTTGCGAAACTTTGTCGAAGTATGGACTCGACAAATTTTTTGTTCACGGAGTGAGTCACTTTTTTGGCTTAGATGTTCACGATGTTGGGGACGTTAGAAATTGCCTCGTGCCAGGATGTGTATTGACCATTGAGCCTGGGGTTTATATTCCAGAAGAAGGTTTTGGTATTCGCATAGAAGATAATTACTTGGTCACGGAAAATGGAGTTGAAAGGCTAAGCGTTGATCTGCCACGTGGTGTTGGCGAAATCGAAGAGATGATTTCTGATTAAATATTATTTTTTCTTAATTGACCAAGTAACTCTTGATCTGCAGTAAGGTTCTTGTTGTTGCGGAGACAAGGTATGCATCCCAGAACCAGCTGCGTATTTTGCCACGTTTTGATCCACTGGAAGTCTTTGTAACAGCTTTTATAGCCTTTTTTATTTTCTTTCTAAGGCTTTTTTGTTCATCCTTTTGCATTTCTTCGTCAAGTTTCTCAAGTGCTTTGGTTACTGCTGTGACTTTGGTTTTAATGTTTTCAGGTACGGTGTCCGGTTTGTTTTGAGAAATGGACAAAATGGCGTAGTAATTTGCAAATGTTGGTGTTACCCAGCCTGGGAAGTGTGCAACGGACAGGCGAGCTTTCAATTTTTCTTGTATCGGGGCGGCGCCGCCTGTATTTATTTCTTCTTGAAATCCGCTAAGAGCTGTTTCAACATCTTGCATTTTTTTAACGATATTCTCTGGTGTTTTTTCGTTTTTGTTTCGTAGATGAACTAAAATTAAATATTGTTGTCCTGCAATTCTTTCTTCTGTTTGAGTATCAACCTGTGCTTTATCTTCTTGTTTCATAACTTTATCAGCAACCAACTTTGCCGCTATCAAAAGGGATATTGTTAGTAAAATTTCGGTTTTCATTTTGTGATCCTGGGTTTTAAGAGAGATAATTGATCTTTTTCAAAGGATTACTGATTTTTGTGTGATTTTTCAATCGTTGAACCCTAAAAAAGTATCAGGACGAGTTTTTGCAACTCGCCCCAATACTTTATCTTTGCAAAGGTTGGTTGTTATGAAGCGGTAGCTTTTTCACCACCTAACCAGCCAAACCAGCCCTTCTTTTTGCCTTTGCCTTTATGTTTTTTCATTCTTTCTTTCATTTTTCCTTTACGTTTTTCCATTTGATTTCTAGCTGTTTTGATTGCTTCTGAATCGTCCTTGTCAACGACTTTCATGAAGTCTTTGACGGCTTCAACTTTTTTGTCATGTAATTCTTTCATTTTTTCTTTAATTCGTTCTCTTTCATCTGTAAGGGTTTTTATGGCCTTTTTTAGATCGCTGGACATTGCATATTTTTCACCAGATTTTTCCTTTTCCATCCATTTGCCTAATGTTCTATGAAGGTGTTTTCCGCGCATGATTTCAGGATCCATTTTTTTCATCATCCGTTGGCCACGGTCTTTGCCCTTTCTTCCTCTAGGACCTTTAGGACCTTTTGCCGTTGCAACAAATCCTACTGCGAGCATTGCTACCGCAAGTGCGAGCGCCTTATTCATGACTTTTCCCTTTATTGTAAGGGGTTTTTAATATGTACAACTAATATATATTATCTTTCTTTATATACTCATATTGCAACTATTTTAAATTATTTTTTTTACTTCCCTATTCATCTTGAAACTTTTGCGATTCAAATACCTTAAATTTTGCGTTGTTTTGCCACGCATTTACGGACATTCCGGATTTTCGGCTTAGATGTTGTAAAGTTTCCTCAATTGTCCACCCAAAGTCTTTAGCTACGCTTGGCAAGAATACAGAGCTGAAAAAACGACCGTTAACTGTTTTTTCGAGTATTATTCCGTGTTTTCCAATCACTATATCTTTGTATGAGCCTACAGGAGCGGGTTTTGTTAGAACATTTATAGAAAAATTAATATTTTCAAGTTCCTCACGTTTTAGTGGTGGAAATCTGCTGTCATTGAATGCAGCGGATTGGCTCATCGAGACAATTGTTTTTGCTAGCGGATCTTTTGTGGTTATGCGTCCGATACAGCCTTTAAGACGCCCCAGTTTGGTTTCTAGGGTAACAAAGGCTCCTCTGTTTTCAGTGATTCTTGGGGTAATTATTGGAAATGCTGCTGATAGGGTATATTTTTTTGTATTTTCTTTCTCAAATGAGGATTTAACAGAGTATCTGGCCAAAGATAATAGAGCGTTTTGTTCGTAACCAGAAAGAGGTGTTGGTTTATCCGAACTGTTTGGGCTTTTAAAGAATGAAATGCCAGCGTAACTCACGACTCCTACCATTTCTGCGTCTTCCAGGGGTCTGAAAAGATCCTTTTGAGACAGAGTTTCAGCTGTTTTGCCCCGTATATGGGCAGAGGTGTAATATGAGTTAAGCTCAGGCGAAACTTTTCCAAGTGCACCAATTTTTGCCAATCTCAGCAAAATTTTAATTGGGGTTTTTCCACAAACTGTTGCTCTAGATTGTGCGAGAGTGTTGGAGAATTTTTTTTCGTCCAAAGCAAGAATTTGTTCTATGAGCATCGAATCTAATGATTTTGCTTTTGCAGAGATATCTTTTTCAAAAGGTGTATATCCATAGTTTTTTCCGTAGTGAATGAAATCGGAGGTGACTACGACAAGTGTTTGTTCATCTATTATTTCTTTTATTTTATCGGCTATTTTTTCAATTTCGCTATGAGACATATTTCCTACAATCAGGGGTATAATCGAAAAATTGGATAGAGTGGTCTTGAGCCATGGCAGCTGCATTTCAAGAGAGTGTTCTTTGTTGTGAGCTTCTTGAAAAAAATTGAATAGCTTATTTTTCGAAAGTTTATCTATACAGGAGGTTTCTACAGGGATTTCTCCAATGGGAATTTGGTATTTTGTGTAATTTGGCAGAGCGATGCCTCGAAAATTTATGCCATGGCTTGGGGCGAGAATTATAACTTTTTTGATTTTTTTATTGGGTTTTCCATCTTCCGAAAGTAGGTTTTTGTAAGCTGATGCGGAAGCGATTCCCGAGTAAGAAAGACCCGCATGAGGTGAAATAATTGCCTTGGGTGTTGTTTTTACGGGTGTTTCAAAAATTTTTTTTGAAAAATTTATCTGGTAATTTATTAAAGATTTCAATACAGATGGATTTTTAGGGTACCACCCGGATGACAGCGTTGAGACGTGCATTTTTGTATGCTTTGTGGTTGCATTGTCGCAGCCTGATAGAGCCAAAGCCATTCCAAGATAGACAATATTTTGTTTTTTTTTGAAAAACACTGTTTTCTCCTCGTTTATGTGTTTGACTGAATACAACTTTTGCTTTAGAATTCGGGTTGAAATCGTTATCTTAAACGCATCCGAGATTACATCCGGAATTGGTATTTGTTCAAGGT
This sequence comes from Candidatus Babelota bacterium, assembly GCA_042576345.1. Taxonomy (GTDB): domain Bacteria; phylum Babelota; class Babeliae; order Babelales; genus DAOVOC01. The sequence goes on from JBHPCE010000011.1 coordinate 7,637, forward strand.
GCCTGCAACCTTTGTTTTGTAGTAGGCGAGTTTTCTAGTGAGGGTTTGAAAAAATGGATATGAATAAAGCGTTTTCATTAAAAGCTTCTGATCGTGCGCCTATGTGGCGTGTCATGGATGCCGACGGCGCAGTTTTGGGAAGGTTGTCCACTCGGATCGCAGATGCTTTGCGTGGTAAAGACAAGGCAAAATATACACCAAATATTGATTCTGGAGACTACGTTGTGGTGGTTAACTGCGAAAAAGTGGTTTTGACAGGTAAAAAATGGGATCAAAAAATTTATAGACGTCACTCTGGTTGGAGAGGTGGTTTGAAAACGCCCACAGCAAAAGAAGTTTTTGCAAAAGATCCAACAAGAATCATTAAGCATGCTGTAAAGGGAATGCTTCCCAAGGGACCAATGGGACGTCACATGCTCAGTAAATTAAAAATATATGTTGGAAGTGAGCATCCACACAAAGCGCAGGTTAAAGCTTAATAAGCTTATTACTGCGTTTACTTTAGAAAATTAAATGCCCTGGTTTTTTCCAGGGCATTATTTTTGAAGGTTACTTAAACCAAATACTGACAATGTCTCGATATGTAAGAAACAACAGCAAAAAGCTGATAGTTGCGAACGAGAATAGGTTTATAGCGGTTTCGATAATTTCTGGCACCGGACGCCGAATTATTGCCTCTATGGTGAGAAAAAGGACTTTGCCACCATCAACGATACCGAATGGCAAGATATTTATGAGAGCAAGATTTATGCTTAGGACTGCCAGGAAGAAAAATAGCGCGATGAGGCCTTTTCTGGCACTTTTCATGCTGTGGGATATGATCATGAGAGGTCCGCCAACTCCCTTAACGCTTTGTTTTTTGATCATGGATGAAATTGCCGACGAAATTCCAGTAATTTGAGCCCATGTCATTTTTGTGCCCTGAGCTACTGCGCTGAAAAAAGATTGAGGAGATCCCTGTAAGTATTCGTATTTTCCGTCGGCTGAAAATGCTATTCCAAAACGGCCACCGGTTTCATTTTTAGTTTGTTCTGGCCAAATTACTTTGTGTTGCGAAATTTTGCCATCTCGCTTTATCAATAGCTCATTTGTGCCTTTTGGGTTGTTTGTGATTTTTTTGAGAAAGGTATCTAGAGATTGTTTTTTCTTTGTGAATTGTTTTCCGTTTATTCCTACAATGATGTCTCCTGGTACAAGGCCGCTGAGGGCTGCAGGAGAGCCCTTTTCAACGTCATTGATTGATATTGAAGATACCTCTTTGATTTGTACGCCGGGCATTCCATACCAGAATAATGCTGAAAATGTCATGAGTGCAAAAATTACATTGAAAATTATTCCGCCGAGCATGACCAGTAGTTTTTGCCAATAAGACTTTGTGGCGAGAGATTTACCCCTAGTTCCGTCTTGATCGGGGTTTTCGCCCTCTTCAATGAGTGCTTCCACAGAACCACCAATTGGGAGTGCGGCAAGTCTAAAGTTAGTACTTCCAAATTTTTTCTGAAAAATTGTTGGACCCATGCCTATGGAAAATGTAGGAGTATCGATTCCAAAGAGTTTGCAAAAAAAGAAATGGCCGCATTCGTGGACTATGATAATGGCACTAAAACCAATTATTGCTTGTAGTAATGGAAGGAACTTTGTGATAAAAGTTGGTATAAAATTATTTAATAACATGTTTACTCCACTTATCTTTTTTAAAAAAGTAACAACTTTGAAACCTTAACATGATTATTATTTTTAGTCTATATAAGCCCTATAGATGCGGATTTTGATGGATGGGATTTTATGTTGAGGTGGCCAAATGATTGTAAATTCAGTAGTTTTTAAAAAAAATTGTGAAATTCAATCTTGAAAAAAAAACGTGAATGGTTAGAATGAATGCGTTCTTCTGGTTCTAGGATCCAGTTGTTTTGAATGTGCTGTAAGATTTTGTATATGTTTATGAGATCTGTTTTTATAAGAACCAGAGTAGTTGTCTGTTTATGAGTTATAGGCGGAGTTAATATGCCAACAACGAACCAGCTTGTGCGTAAAGGTCGTAAGAGTTTGAAAAAGAAAACAAAGTCCCCGGCGCTTGTTTCGTGTCCTCAGAGACGGGGAGTTTGTACGCGTGTTTATACGATGACACCAAGGAAGCCAAATTCTGCTTTGCGTAAGGTTGCTCGTGTGAAATTGACTACGGGACGTGAAGTTACAGCGTATATTCCTGGTGAAGGTCACAATCTGCAAGAGCACTCTGTTGTTCTTATAAGGGGTGGCAGGGTTAAAGACTTGCCTGGAGTGAGATATCATATTGTTCGTGGTACGCTTGATACAACCGGTGTTGAGGGACGTAAGCAGTCGCGATCATTGTACGGCGCAAAGAAGAAGTAGCGGGGTTGAGATATGCCAAGGCGGAAAACAGTAAGTTTAACGAGAGAGACGGCGACAGATGTGCGCTACAAGTCTGTTCTTGTACAGAAGTTGATCAATGTGATTATGGGGCGTGGAAAAAAGGGCGTTGCAAGAAAAATTGTCTATGAAGCTGTAGATGCGCTGACGAAAAAGGCTGGTGGTAATGCAGCCGAAGGTTATGTTCTTTTCGAAAAAGCTGTTATGGGCATAAAACCTTCTCTGGAGGTGAAAGCGCGTCGTGTTGGTGGTGGTATTTACCAGGTTCCAACTGAAGTGAGGCCAGCAAGATCGTTGGCTTTAGCGTTAAGGTGGCTTGTAGAGGCCGCAAAGAAGAGGTCGGATAAGACTATGGGTAAGCGCCTTGCAAATGAACTTTTGGATGCTTTGGAAGGGCGCGGTGGTGCCTCTAAGAAGAAGAGTGATGTGCATAGGATGGCCGAGGCCAATAGGGCGTTTTCTCACTATGCTTGGTAGTGATAATGGTGTGGATGTGAAATGAGTGCTAAAAAACTAGAAAAATATAGAAATATAGGCATCATGGCCCACATTGATGCTGGCAAAACCACTGTGACTGAAAGAGTCCTTTTTTATACGGGTGTCTCGCATAAGATTGGGGAGGTTCATGAGGGTGAGGCTGTCATGGATTGGATGGAGCAAGAGCAGGAGCGGGGTATTACAATTACTTCGGCTGCTACGACGTGTTTTTGGAAAGATCATCAGGTGAATATCATTGATACTCCCGGTCACGTTGATTTCACAATTGAAGTTGAGCGTGCTCTTCGTGTTCTTGATGGCACCGTAGGGGTTTTTTGTGGAGTTGGTGGTGTTCAGCCGCAATCTGAGACTGTTTGGCGTCAAGCGGATCGCTACAAGGTTCCTAGAATAGCTTTTGTTAATAAGATGGACCGTGTGGGTGCAGATTATTTTAATGTGGTTGATGAAATTGAAAATAAGTTACACGGCAATCCTTTAGCCATGCAGGTGCCAATTGGTGAGTCAGAAGATTTTAATGGCATCATTGATGTCCTCACAAAAAAGGCGGCTTCCTTTTCTGAAGCAGACAAGGGCGCTGTTGTGACTTGGTCAGATGTACCTGCCGAATATCAGCAGAAGGTCGATGAGCTTTACGAAAAAATTGTTGAGCGCGCTTGTGATTTTGATGATGAGCTAGCAGAAAAGTATCTTGAAGGTGAGAACTTTTCTGTAGAAGATGTTAAAAGAGCTCTTCGATTGGGTGTTTTGAATCAGGAAATAACGCCTGTTTTTTGTGGTACTGCTTTTAAAAACAAAGGAGTTCAGCTTCTTCTAGATGCTGTAATAGATTATTTGCCTTCTCCTTTGGATGTTCCTCCGGTTGAAGGTGAAAACCCTGACACGAAAAAGGTTGAGTCTAGAGAGGCAAAGAATTCTGAGCCGTTATCGGCGCTTGCTTTCAAAATTATGGTTGACCCGTTTGTTGGCACACTAACTTTTGCTCGGGTTTATTCTGGAACTTTGGCGGCTGGCTCCTACATTTATAATTCTGTAAAGGGCAAAAAAGAGCGTGTTAGCAGAATTTTGCGTATGCATTCTAATAAACGTGAAGATGTTAAGGTTATTTCGGCCGGCGACATCGCAGCCCTTGTTGGGGTTAAAGATGTGGGTACCGGAGATACTCTTTGTGATGAGAAGCACAAAATATTGCTGGAGTCTATAGAAACTCCAGAGACGGTGGCTAGCGTTTCGATTGAGCCTAAGGGTAAGGGCGATTACGAAAAGATGACGCTGTCTTTGAGAAAACTTGCTCAGGAAGATCCTTCTTTTAGATTTACGTTTGACGAGGAAACTGGTCAGACTGTTATTTACGGTATGGGCGAACTACATTTGGAAGTTTTGGTAGAGAGGCTGAGGCGTGAGTACAAAGTTGACGCTACCGTAGGTAAGCCTCAGGTGGCATACAAAGAGACTTTCAGGAAAGCTGTTGAATCTGAGGGTAAATTTGTTCGTCAGTCCGGTGGTCGCGGTCAGTATGGTCACGTTTGGTTGCGTCTTATTCCTTTGGAAAGAAGTGCTGGTTTTGAATTTGAAAACAAAACTGTTGGTGGCTCGATTCCGCGTGAATTTATTCCTGGTGTAGAAAAAGGTGTTCGTGAATCTCTTAGCGCGGGTGTTGTAGCCGGCTATGAGGTTGTGGACGTTCGCGCTGAGGTTTACGACGGGTCATTTCATGATGTTGACTCCTCAGAAATTGCCTTTAAGGTGGCGGCTTCGATGGCATTCAGAGATGGTATGTCAAAGTCAGACCCAGTTCTATTGGAGCCAATAATGGAGGTAGAAGTTACGACTCCCGAGGAGAATATGGGCGACGTGATGGGAGATTTAAACTCTAGGAGAGGGCGAATTCTGGGAATGGAGGCTAGAAAAGGCATTCAAGTTATAACGGCTGAGGTGCCTCTGGCTGAGATGTTTGGTTATGCGTCGGCTCTCCGATCGGTTTCTCAAGGTCGAGCGAACTATTCTATGCAGTTTGGTGAGTATAGAGAGGTGCCTAGCGCCACTCAAGAGTCGATTGTTGGTAAGAAGCAGGCGTAGTGTTCTGCTTGGGTTGAATATAGAAGAGGTGGAATATGGCTAAAGGTATATTTGAAAGAACCAAGCCGCACTGTAATGTTGGTACGATCGGACACGTCGATCACGGCAAGACTACTTTGACCGCCGCCATAACTAAAGTTTTGGCTGCAAAGGGTCAGGCGGAGTTTAAAGAATTTGGAGAAATTGATAAGGCTCCAGAAGAGAGAGCGCGTGGGATAACCATTGCATCTGCTCACGTTGAGTATGAGACTGACAAGAGACACTATGCTCACGTTGACTGTCCTGGTCACGCGGACTATGTAAAAAATATGATTACAGGTGCTGCTCAGATGGACGGTTCCATTCTTGTTGTTGCTGCAATAGATGGTCCTATGCCACAAACCAGAGAGCACTTGCTTTTGGCTCGTCAGGTTGGTGTTCCTAGCATTGTTGTTTACTTGAACAAAGTTGATATGGTTGATGATCCTGACATGGTTGAGCTTGTTGAGGAAGAGGTTCGTGAGCTTTTAACCGAGTACGGTTTTGACGGCGAGAATACTCCTATCATAAAAGGTTCAGCTCTCAAGGCTCTTAATGGTGATGAAGGTGAATTGGGGTCTCAGTCAATCATGAAACTCATGGATGCTGTAGATGAATACATACCAACTCCGGAGCGTGATGCCGAGAAGCCTTTCCTTATGCCGATTGAAGACGTTTTTTCAATCGCAGGTCGTGGAACTGTTGTTACCGGTAGAGTTGAGCAGGGTATTGCTCACCTTAGTGATGAGATTGAAATTGTTGGCTTGGGAGAAACTTCCAAAACCATCGTTACCGGCTTGGAAATGTTCAACAAGGAACTAAAAGAGACTCAGCCTGGCGACAACGTTGGTGTTTTGCTTCGTGGTGTCAAAAAAGACGAAGTGCAGCGCGGTCAGGTGTTGGCAAAACCTGGTAGCATTACGCCTCACAAAAAATTTGAGGCTCAGGTTGTTATTTTGAAAAAAGAAGAGGGTGGTAGGCATAGTCCATTCTTTAACGGCTATCGTCCACAGTTTTACTTCAGAACAACAGATGTTACGGGATCTATTACTCTTCCGGCAGGTAGAGAAATGGTAATGCCTGGTGATGACGTTGCTTTGAGCGTGGAGCTTGTTAGCACAATTGCTATGGACGAAGGTCTTAAGTTTGCTATCCGAGAGGGTGGTAGAACTGTTGGTGCGGGTGTAGTAACTAAAATTATTGAGTAGTTTTAGGCATTAGATGAAGAAACATAGAATACGTTTGACCCTTAGATCTTATGACCACAGGTTGCTAGATGATGCTGTGAAACAAATCGTGTCTACAGGCAAAAGGACGGGTGCCAGTATTGTTGGCCCCGTGCCTATGCCGAACAAAAGACGCATTTTTACAGTGTTGAGGTCTCCTCACGTTAATAAGAAGTCTAGGGAGCAGTTTCAGATCACCACTCACAAGCGTGTGTTGGATATTGTCTCTCCTGCTGAGCAGACGATGGATGCGTTGATGAAGTTGAGTTTATCTGCCGGTGTAGATGTTGAGATTAGATGAGATTTGTAAGGAAGTAGTACCATGCTGAGCAGTTTTTATGGGACAAAGGTGGGAATGACGCAGCTTTTCGGTGAGGATAGGAAGGCTGTGCCTGTTACCGTCATTAAGCTTGGTACGTGGTTTGTCACTCAAATTAAAACAAAAGACAAAGATGGTTACAGTGCCGTACAGGTTGGCATGCCTCGCAAGAGATTTGATGGTCAGCCTTTTTCCAAGGATTGGCTGAAGAAAAAAAAAGCATATTTTTTGTATCTGCGGGAATTGTTTGTTGATGGTGATGTTGATCTTAATATGGGTGACCAGTTGTCATATGACAAAATTAAGCTAGAGAATGGAGACCTTGTTTGGGTGGGTGCCAAGAGTAAAGGTCTTGGATTCCAGGGTGTCATGAGAAGATGGGGTTTTGCTGGAGGCCCTGGAGGTCACGGCTCTACTTTCCATAGGGCTCCCGGTTCAATTGGTAATTTGGTGTTTAGAGGAGAGGTTTTTAAAGGTAAGAAGTTGCCTGGAAGAACTGGCGGCAGAATGTTTTCTGTCAAAAACCTCAAAGTTGTTAAAGTGGATGCGGAGTCTGGTCACGTTATTGTTTCCGGTTCTGTGCCAGGAAAGAAAAATTCTCTAGTAATTGTTCGTAAATAAAGGGTTGTCTGATGAGCGCTGTTGTACGTTTTTATGATGCTGCGGGAAAAGAAGGCGATCCGTTGGCATTAAATAGTTTGCCTGCCGAGTTGAGGGATGGATTTAACGCTTCGATGTACGCGTGTTCCGTGAGGGTTGCTCGTCAGAATGAAAGGCAAGGAACATCGAGTTCCAAAACCAGGGGCGAGGTTTCGCTCACTAATAAAAAACCGTGGCGTCAAAAAGGTACGGGGCGTGCCCGTGCTGGAACTGCTCGGTCTCCTCTGTGGAGGTCTGGTGGCGTAACTTTTGGGCCCAGACCTGGCGTAAGATGTCTTAGTGTGAACAAAAAAACACATCGCAGGGTGATGCTTGAGTTGGTTGCACTAGCAGCTGGGGAAGGTAGAATTCTTTGTGCAGATTTTGATTGTGCTGGTGGAGCTTTTGAACCCAAAACTTCAGTAGCTCGCAAGATGTTGAATGACTTGAAACTGTTGAATGCTGGAAAGATAACGCTGTTTCTTTCTCGTGAAGACGAGCTTAATTATAGAGCGTTTAGAAACATTTCATCAGTTAACGTTGTGTTCTTCGATCAGCCAGATGTTCTAGCTTTGTCATCATCTGATCAGTGGTTGTTTTTGAAGAAAAATATGGATCGATTTGAAAGTATGGTTGGACAATGGAGCTGAAGGCGTACGATATAGTCAAGAAAGTTGTAGTTACGACCAAAAGTCGTAAGCTGTTTGACGTTCTTGGAAAAATTACTTTTGAGATTCATAAGAAAGCGAACAAAGTTATGGTTCGCAATGCTGTTGAATCCATATGGGGTGTCAAGGTTGCTAAGGTTGCTCTTATGAATCTTAGAGGAGTTAAAAAACGTTTTTCTAGGCGGGTTTTCATGACCTCTTCGCGCAAAAAAGCGATAGTAACTCTCAAGAAAGGTTATAAAATTGATATGCCTTGGCAATACGAGCAGATGGCGCAAGAGTCAGCTCCAAGCCCGGCGGAGGGTAGTTAGTCATGGCGATAGTTAGCAGAAAACCTAGAAACTCATCTCTGCGTGGGCAGAAATTCATAGTTGTGGATGGCCTCGATAAAAAGAAGAAACCTGAAAAATCTCTTTTGAAGCCTTCTCCTAGAAGTGGTGGGCGTAATTCGTATGGGCGTATTACGGTGAGACATCGTGGCGGTGGAGCAAAAAGAAAATATCGCATGGTAGATTTTAAGCGCGAGGTCAGAGACGTTCCTGGAGTTATAAAATCTTTTGAATATGATCCAAACCGGAATGTTTCTTTGGCTTTAGTGGTTTACAAAAATGGCGCAAAACGTTATATTTTACGTCCTGATGAGTTGAAGTGTGGGGACGAAGTAGTTGCGGGATCTGGTGTTGAAGCGAGAGTTGGAAATTTTCTCCCCATAAGAGAAATTCCTGCTGGTTTTTTTATACACAACGTTGAGTTGACACCTGGAAAAGGTGGTCAGTTGGCTAGGGCTGCGGGAACTTCTATACAGCTTGTTGCAAAAGAAGGTGAGCGTGCTGTTTTGAGAATGCCTTCGAGTGAAATGAGAACAGTAAGCCTTGATAGTTGGGCGGCTGTTGGCGTGTTGTCCAATGCTGAGTACCGCAATATTGTTTTGGGTAAAGCTGGAAGGACTCGTCATAGAGGCTTTAGGCCATCCGTCAGAGGTATGGCAATGAACCCTGTCGATCACCCACATGGTGGTGGCGAAGGTAGGTCTAAGTCCGGTTCGCATCCTGTTACGCCTTGGGGTAAATGTTGTAAGGGCGCTAGAACGCGTAAGCGTAAGAGTTCCTCGATTATCAGGCGTCGTGGTGGAAGAGGCAAGAATTAGTATTTCATTTTGATGTTGATAGTGTTTTGATTGTGATTACAGTTTGAGGTGTTGGAATGGCTAGGTCGGTTCGCAAGGGTCCTTATGTGGATAAAAAACTTGCAGCTAAGATTGCTGAGGCAAATAAATCCGGCAAAAGGGATGCTGTGAAGACGTGGAGTCGATCCAGCGTTGTTATGCCTGAGTTTGTTGGCTGTACTATTGCGGTTCATGATGGTAGGAAGCATGTTCCCGTTTTCATTACAGAAAATATGGTTGGACACTCTTTGGGAGAGTTTGCCCACACAAGAACATTTAGAATGCATAGCGGGCAGAGAAAAGCTTCGAAGGTAGGTGGATAGTGAGCTCAGTTAAAGATGTTGTTGCCGTCGCTAGAAGCAGATTTGTGAGGATTTCGCCATATAAACTCCGAGCTTTTGTGGATGGTATTCGTGGGAAAGATGCTAACTCTGCACTTATTTGGTTGAAGACTTGTCCTGCTGCAAGGGTTGTTGCGGTTCTGAAAACTTTGAAATCGGCAATAGCGAATGCTGTTGACAAGAATCCGGATTTGGATGCCAAAAAAGCTTTAGTGGTGTCTGTGGCGAAGGTGGATCAAGGTCCTACTTTCAAATATTTTAAGCCAGGGGCCATGGGTCGAGGTGTGGTGCAGAGAAGACGACTTTGTCATGTAGAGATAGGTTTGTCTGCAGTTTAAGTAAAGTAGTATAAATAAGAGGTGTCCAGTGGGACAAAAAGTTCATCCGTTAGGTTTTCGGCTAGGCATATATGATGATTGGCGTGCGCAGTGGTTTGCGAAACGCGGGTATGGCGAAATTTTGTCCGACGACCTTAAAATTAGAAAGTATCTCGCCACTCAGTTGGAAAAGGGTGATGTTGCACGAGTTGATATAGAGCGTGCTGGTGACAGTGTGCGTCTTGTGATTCATTCTGGCAGACCTGGAATGGTTATTGGTAAGAGAGGTCAAGGTATTGAACAGCTGAGACATGAACTTTTCAAGAGATTTGGAAAGAATGTGGATATATCAGTCAAGGAAGTTCAATCTCCAGAGGCTGATGCACAACTTGTTGCATCGAATATTGCTGATCAAATAGTGCGCCGTGCGAGTTTTAAGCGTGTTATGAAGAAAGCTGGGTTTGCGGCTATGAAGGCTGGGGTGGCTGGCATCAAAATATGCTGTTCTGGAAGATTGGGTGGTGCTGAAATTGCACGTAAAGAGTGGTTAAGGCTTGGATCTGTCCCTCTTCATACGCTTCGTTCGGATGTTAGTTATGCGAGTGTTACGGCTGGTACTACTTACGGATGTGTTGGTGTTAAAGTTTGGATTTGTAGGGGCTCACACTAAGAGGTAAGATTTATGCTGCTGATGCCCAGAAAGACTAAGTTTCGCAAGTCTCATAGAGGTCGCATGAAGGGGCTTTCTAAGGGAGCTCGAACTGTAGATTTTGGCGATTATGGATTGTGTGTTGTCGAGCCTGGTTGGCTTACTTCACGCCAGATCGAAGCGATGCGTGTTGCGCTTAGTCGTAGACTGAAAAAAATAGGTGAATACTTTATAAGGGTATTTCCGGACAAGCCTATATCCAAAAAGGCGTTGGGAACGCGTATGGGTAAAGGTAAAGGTAATCCTGAATTTTGGGTTGCTGTTGTCAAGCGTGGTCGGGTTATTGCTGAAATAAAAGGCGTTGATAAAGAGACAGCCAAGGGCATCTTGAAGAGTATTACGTACAAGTTGCCGGTTAAGACTAGATTTGTTGAAAAAGAAGTCTCTAAAGAAACTGCTGGGAGTTCTTCATGAATAAAGAAGAGATGAAGCGCCTTGGGCTTGAGGATTTAAATAACGAGTTGACATCGCTTAAAAAACAGCTTTTCGAGCTGAAGCTAAAGACAACTGTTGGACAGGGAAGTGATTTTTCTCGATTCAAGAAGTTGCGTGTTCAAATTGCTCGAGCGCTGACTTTCATAAATCAAAAAAGTGCCGGTTAAGTTTTGGGTGGAGTTGTGAGGTTGTAAATGGGTGATAGTGTGGTTAAAAATAAAGCTATAGAAGGGCAGCGTAAGGCGTTGGAAGGCATTGTAATTTCAGATGCGATGGACAAGACGATTGTTGTGAAAGTTGTGCGTACATACCGCCATCCATTTCTCGGCAAAACTATAAGGGTTGCAAAAAAGTATCACGCTCATGACGAGAATGGTCAGGCTAAGGTTGGTGATACGGTTCGAATAGAAGAGTGCAGGCCGCTGTCCAAGAGTAAGAAAACTGTTTTAGTAAATGTTGTTGGTGCTGCTGAGGGATTGAAAGATCATGATACAGAAAGAGTCTAAGCTCACTGTAGCCGACAATTCTGGGGCTAAAGTGTTAAAAGTTATTCACGTGATCGGTGGCACGAGAAAGAGATTTGCTCGTCTTGGCGACTTGGTAAAAGTGACTGTCAAGAGGGCAATCCCTGGTGGAACTGTAAAGAAAAGCGATGTGCTTGAGGCTGTTGTTGTTAGATCTCGCAAAGAGATTCGCAGGCCTGATGGTACTTATGTAAGGTTTGATGACAACGCCGCCGTGATAGTTGGAAAAGATCGTATGCCAGTTGGCACTCGTGTGTTTGGTCCTGTTGCCAGAGAGTTGAGAAGCAAAGGTTATTTAAAAGTTCTATCTCTTGCTCCTGAAGTTTTGTAGGAGGCGATTGTTAAAAATGTTGAGTAGAATAAGAAAAAACGATTTAGTTCAGGTCATTTCCGGCAAGGATCGTGGGAAACAGGGACAAGTCCTTGATATCGATAAAAAATCGGGCAAGGTTCGAGTTCGTGGAGTTAATATTTGCACAAAGCACTTAAAGCCTAAAGCTGCCGGTGCTAAAGGTAAAATTGAAAAGCAAGAAGCTTTCATTCATGCCTGCAAAGTTATGCCTGTGTGTCCCGAGACTGGTAAGCCTTGTCGTGTGCGTGTAAAAGTGGCCGATGATGGTAGTAAGTTTAGAGTTAGTCATCGTTCAGAAGTGAAGATTTAGTAGGAAGAGCGGCTTATGAAGCAGCGTCTAGATGAGTTATATAAAAGCAAAATGAAGAAGGAATTGCAGAAGGAGTTGGGCCTGAAAAATATTATGCAGGTTCCTCGATTGCTGAAAATTGTTTTGAATACCGGTGTTAAAGAAGCCGTGCAAGATAGCAAAGTTTTAAACAACGTGCGTGAGTCGATTGGGACTGTTGCTGGACAATTGGCACAAAAGACGTATGCTCATAATTCAATAGCAGGTTTCAAGATCCGTGAGGGTGCACCCATCGGGGTTATGGTTACTCTTCGTGGAAAGTTGATGTATGCATTTTTGGATAAACTGATCAATGTTGTTCTTCCCTGTGTCCGTGATTTTCGTGGCTTGAAGATAAAATTTGATGGGTCCGGAAATTATAACCTGGGCATAAAGGACTGGATGGTTTTTCCAGAGATGGATTATGACAAGGTAGAGGGCTCTAGGGGGCTCAACATCACAATCCATACCAGTGCGAAAAATGATAGTGGTGTTCATGCTCTTTTAAAAGCTTTTAACATGCCGTTTAGTAGAAGCGATATTTCATAAGGAACAAAGTATGGCCAGGAAGGCGTTGGTAGAAAAATCGAAGCGCGTGCCTAAGTTTGCGGTTAGAAGTAGGAATCGTTGTATGCAGTGTGGGAGACCGCGCGGTTTTTTAAGAATGTTTTCGTTGTGTAGAATATGTTTTAGAAAAGAGGCCCTTAATGGCCTACTTCCTGGCGTAAAGAAGGCTAGCTGGTAAGTAAAGTTGAAGGTGGAGATGCAATGTCTATTGATGTGGTCGGCGATTTTTTAACGATAATCAGGAATGCTTTAAGCGTATCCAAGCGTTCCACTATGGCACCTTATTCTAAGCTCAAAGAGGAAATTGCGCGTACCCTGAAAGAAGAGGGTTATATACGCGATTACAAAAAAATTTCAGGTGATGGCCCAAAAAGTATGCTTAGAGTTGACCTTAAATACGTTGGCGGTGAGTCTGTTATACATGAGATTAAGCGTATGAGTAGGCCAGGAAGGCGATACTACAAGGGGACATCACAATTGGATCCAGTTATTGGTGGTCTTGGGGTAGCGATAGTTTCGACTAGCTCGGGAGTTATGACCGATCGCAGGGCACGTGAGCTATCTATGGGTGGCGAAGTTATTTGCTCGGTTTGGTGAGGTCGGTATGTCAAAAATTGGAAGGAAACCCGTCCCATTCACATCTGCTAGCGTGAAGGTTGATGGTAATACTGTAGAAATTAGTGGCTCAAAGGCGTCTTTTACTCACGTTATGCCAAAAGAATTGGTTGCAACCGTTGAAGGCAAGACGATAGAGGTTAAACCTGTTGGAGAATTGGACCGAAAAGCTAGAATGCTTTGGGGGCTTCATCGTGCCTTATTGGCAAATAAGGTTAAGGGTGTTGAGATCGGATTTGAACAGGG
>JBHPCE010000012.1:0-20958 GCA_042576345.1 Candidatus Babelota bacterium
GACCAAAGAAGAAAAAAAAGTGGAGATCGTGCAACAAATCCACCTGCAGTAAGAATTCCCTGTGAAAATTTTGCTACATCATCGTCTGACATGTCTTTAAATTCGCGCGCTTCTACAACTTCTTTTTCGAAAGTTTCGAGGTATTCCCTGGCCTCTGTATTTTCGGCGTCATAAAGGCTGCGTAGCTTTTGTAGCTCCTTGGAGGCATCTCTGTCTTCAAGTACTGCTTTGTGGTAGTTGTGCGCGGCTTTGATGAGCGATTTTGCTTTTTCAGACAAAACTTTCTCACCTTTTTCTTCTTCTGCAAGTTCTCTTTTTACGCCAAGAACTTCATCTCTGATTTTCTCTAATTTTTCCAAATCTGCGGTTATTTTTGCTCTTTTTCTCGCTACCAAACAATTTTGAGCCAGCAACAAGCACATTAAAAGGCCAATAAATTTTGAGTATTTCATTATTTTCTCCCTGTTTTAAAAAAGATGCTCTTGAAGTGTAAAGTGCTGTGCAGGGAGAATTCAAGCCGTTAAACTACATCCTTATTTCGAACGTTCTTTGTTGCATGTCCTCCTCCCGCTTCCACTCCACAGGACACGTGATTATTGCTTGGGTTTTAAGATCGCTCAAAACTTCTGTGCAGCGGCTGAGCCGTTTAGTTTTTTAATCATCTATACCTGATTCTGATAATTTATGCTTAAAATCTTCCAGATATTTTAGTGATTTTTGTTGTGCTTGGGTTTCAAGTTCTTTGAGCATTTTTAGAGCCTCTGCGATATCTCTATTTTCTATACTGAATAGCACAAATTTACAGTAAGTTTCGATTAATTTTCTGGCGGGATCAAGGTACTCTATCGCACTAGCCTCCCAACTCGTTGCCAATTCCTCTTCTGATGCTTTGTCTTTTAGTTTGGCTGCGTCAATTTCCTCATCTATTTTTTCGAGTTGTCTTTTGTATACAAAGAATATTTTTGCTTGCGGAGTTATGAGTTTTTGCACAAATATTTGTGCATCGTCGTCTGCTCTGATGTTGATGTTTCTTGTCAACGCTATTTCAAAACATTTAAGTTTCTCTTGTGATTCCACGTCAGATTGGTGGAACAATTGTTTAAGTTCTTGTAACTTTGTTCGCTCATCTTCCCTTTGTTTATCTGTTGGTTTTGATCCGACGGGTATTAGCAAGGTTTTGAAAAGTGCACTATGGTAGCTTTGCGCAGAATCGATAAGTTTTCTTGTTGGCTGTGTTGAATTTTCACTCAGGACGCCATCTGTTATTTTTTCCAACACTTTTGAGATTTGATATTCAAAGAGAAATTTTTCTTGTCTCAGGAATGGTATTTTTCCTACATGACTTTTGAATAGTTCTTCTTCTTTAGCACGGTCTTTTTTCGGTTCTTCTTTGTGGTTTGTTTTTTTATAGGCTGAGATTGTATGGGTCATTGCGACCAAGCTTGTAATGAATAGAATTCGAGTGCTTATTTTAATTATTGAAGCAGCGGTAGGGCCAATAGTTGACTTGAATTTTCTTCTAAACCTTGTGTTGTATTTGTATAGAGTCATGAATGTAAGTGTTGAAATTACAACGGCTGCTTCTAATGTTAGTGCGGTGCAAAGAACGACTTGTTTTGTGCACTTCAAATGCACTTGGTATTGAACAAGTCCCAGTATTACAAGAATGGTTAAAAACTGTTTTTGCACGACATTTCCTTTCTCGATGTGAGGATCTAGTATCTTTTTTCCAAGTGATATAATCCATATTGTCACAAAGGTCTAGGTATGTCAAATTAGAGAAGAATTTTTGCTAAAAAACAAGTTTTTTAACAAAGTTGATGTAAATTATGTAAATTTTAGGGCTATTTTGAGTGTTGTCTTAAAATATATTCTTTTAAATCCTAATTTCTTTGGTTTTGTATTGCCCGGTTTTGACTCGTTTCCATTTCACTGGACATGTGATTATTGCTTGGGTTTTAAGATCGCTCAAAACTTCTGTGCAGCGACTGAGCCTTTTGGGGTCAAGATCGGTTAAAAAGTCGTCTAGCAGAAGAATGCCACGGTCTTTGTGGGCCACATCTGCGGCCAGCATTTGCGCGCATTTGAGTAGAAATGTAATCAATTTTTGCTCGCCTCTGGAGGCAAATGTTCGAGCACATCGGCCAAAAATTTCCGACTTAAAATCGTCCAAGTGAGCCCCGAACAAGTTGCGGCGCATAATTTTTTCTCTCTCCAAAAGTTGTGACTCGATTGCGCGCTTCCAAAATTGCTCAAAGCTTTCGTCAGCTTGTATTTCTCGCCTGTTGTAACGGAGCGAAATTATTAAGTTTTCGTCTTGAAAATACCGTTTTAAAAGATCGTTTGTTCTTTGTTGAATGTCGCATAAAAACTTTTCTCTTTTTTCCTGTATTTCTATGGTGTGCTTCCAAAGTTGGAGTGACCATGTTTTAAGGTTTTCTAGAGAGGGATTTGGCGTGTTTAGAAGTGCATGGCGCTGGCTGATTGACTTTTTAAATTGACGCACCGATTGAAGCCAGTTTCCGTCGCATAAATAAAGTGATTGGTTTAAAAATGTTCGGCGAATTTCTGGGCTTCCTTTGATCAGTTCGATGTCATCGTTTGTAAGGCTCACCACTCTGTAGAGACTGATAATTTCACTGGTTTTTTGAATCTTTTTTCCGTTAATTTTTATAGATTTTGATTTGTTTTTGGGCTGAGATTTGTCGTATCCAACTTGAATTTTATTGATCTGGCCGCAGGAATTTTCTATGGAAAGTTCTATGTAAAAATGACTTTCACCTCCCTGCTTTACAAGTTCTTGTCCCTTGCGCGTTCTAAACGAGTGAGCGTAGCTTGCATAATGCATTGCCTCGAGCAGGGAGGTCTTCCCTGCTCCGTTTTTGCCTTGAATGACGATTTGTTGCCCGTCAAGATCGATTTCTTTCGAAGAAAAACAACGAAAGTTCACGACGCGTAGCTTTAAAGCTTTCATGGGGACGGCTTTGCATTATGCCCTCTACGCTGCATTAACCTTCCTTGGCTTCACCATCCAAAACGGGCATTACAAGGTAAACAAACTCTCCATCTTGATCGCTTGTATGAAAAAAAAGTGGTGTAGAACCGGCTTTGATCGAAAAGTTTACCACTTCGCCACCAACAGCTTGGGCGGCACCAAGAACATATGGAGAATAAAAATTGCTGACAATTTCTTTGCCATTATATTCTTTTAAATCAAGTGTTTCTGTCAGCTGTCCAACTTCTTTGTTTTTTAAAGACACAGTCATTGTTTTGCTTTCTGAGAGTCGAAGCTGTGTTGATAAAAATTTACCGGCCAAAAGGCATCCAGCACGTCTTAGTGCACCCATAAGAATGTTCCTGTCAATTTCGCCAGATGTGAAATCTTTGCGTTCTAAAATTGGCTGATAATGTGGAAATTTGTCTGCAATCAGACGCGTGAAAAAGTTAAAATTCCCACCAGAGAAAACTAAAAGCCCGCTACACGTTCCAATAAAAACTCTACTGGCGTTTGAAGCTTCTAAAGTTTTTTTGAATTCCAGAACAGCTCTTTTGGGGATGATCCAGGAGTGAGATTCGTCAAGTTTGTACTGCTCTGTTTCTAGTTTTGCCAACGAATGTCCATCGGTAGCGACAAAAGAAGTCCCTTGCTCACCGCATTCCATAAAAAGGCCGTTTAAAGCAGGATTTGCATTATTTTGAGGGATCAAAGAAGTGAGGCGATCAAAGACTCTGCGAAGAAAATCTGAGTCTACATCCATCATATTTTCTATGCGTTCTGGAAAAGGTGGAAAGTCGTCAACATTGGAAGTTGAAAGCGAAATTCCAAGTTTGTCGCCAGCCATGCCTGCTGCGATAGCAATTTCTTTACCGTCCCACGTAAAAGTTAATGTTCCAGAAAGCTCTCTGACAAGGTCGAAAAGCCTTTTGCCGTGTACAAGAAATTGAACATCTTTGTCTGGCGCATTATCCACAGAAATACTGCATTGAAGGCTCACTTCCATGTCTGTGGATTTTATTATGAGTTCGCGCGAATTTGCATGAAAAAGAACAGATGCTGTTACATCCAAAGCAGTTTTTTTGCAGCATATTGGCTGCATTGAAGAAAGAACTGCAACCAAACTTTTTTGATCAACGGAAAAAGACTCTTTCATTCTTTGTGTGCCCCCCAAAAGTTCAACATAAAACTGACAACTTTTTTCATAATAAACCTTTAAAACAACTTAGAAATTTTAACTCAGAACATATACTTTGTCATCTGTTATCCAGGCATGAAAAACTTATTTTTTTGACAAATATTTTTTAAGTGGCAAGAAAAACTCTTGCTTTTTTTCTTTCTTTCAATACATTCGGAAGCTGTTACAAGGTAAATATCTAATTTATCTAGGAAAAAGGAGAGTGAAGAGTGGAAAAAACATATCTAAAACTCGTTGCATCAATTTTTGTCATTTTTACAATATCAAGTTTTTGTGCCGACATAGGGCATAAGTGGAATATGGCGGAATATCAAAGAATTGAAGAGTGGAAGAATGCGGAACATAAAAGAATTGACCTGTTTTTAATAAGTGAGCAAGAGAAAGTTCTTGGTGTTGAGCGCAAAGTACTACGTAAAACACTAGAAAAGGAATGGCAAAAGTCACCAAAAGAAATATGTGACATGGTTGCCTCGTATCATTGTAGAGAGCTAAAAGATTTTCGGGGTGTTGATTTAAGAGGGGCTGATTTAAGAGGGGCTAATTTAGTTAGGGCGAACTTATCTGAGTCTCATTTAGAGGGGGCCAACTTAACTGATGCCAATTTATTTAAGGCAAATTTAAGTTTGGCAAATTTAGAGATGGCCAATTTGAAGTTGGCTAACTTAACAGATGCTAACTTAACGATGACTAATTTAGATAGTGCAAATTTAGAAAAAGCGAATTTACTTGGAGCCAGTTTTATTGGAACTTGCTTAAAAGGGGCTAATTTAAAAAATGCAAAAGTTTACGATAGAGATCGAAAGATTCTAGAAAAGCATGGAGTTTTCAACTCAATGCTACACAAAGTTAAGTGGATCTGTAGCGTATAGTGAAAATTATGAACGAGGATGTTTTTTATCGTATGCTGATCTTAAACGACCTACATCAACATGTGTATAAATTTGTACCGTGGCGATGTTTTCGTGCCCAAGAAAAGTTTGCAAAGTTCTTAAATCCGCCCCTCTTCCCAAAAGATGGGTGGCTATGGAGTGTCGCATAACGTGTGGGGAAACTTTCTTTTCGATCCCCGCAGCTCCGGCTAAATTTTGAAATATTACCGAAACAGCTTGTCGTGTCAGGGTTCGTGCACCTTTTCTGCTACAGGAAAAAAACAGAGAATTAAAATCTTGGGACTGACATTGACCTAAAAGAGCTTGACGTGCATTTGAAATATACTCATCTAAAAGATCTTTGATCTCACCTGTAATTGGAACTGTACGCTCTTTTTCACCCTTTCCCACAACGCTTACAAATCCTTCACCAAGCCGAAGTTGACTGATTTTAAGAGATGTGAGTTCGGATACCCTTAGCCCCAAAGAATATAAAAGTGACAAAATTGCCAAGTTACGAATTCCTTTTGCAGAGACATCATTTTTGGCAACATCAAAAATAGCTTTGATTTCTTTTTCGGAAAGATATTTGGGCAGAGGCTTTGCCCATCTAGGCTGATCAATACCCGTTACGGGAAGCATCACACCCAGTTTTCTAGACAAAAATTTAGAAAAAGTTTTAAGCGCGGCCAATCTTCGGGCCACGCTCCTAGAAGACACGCTTCTTTTAACCTCAAATTTGAGAAAGTTTTCTATGTCAGATCGGCTGCACTCTTCCAACATTTTTGAGTGTTTATCTAAAAAATCAAAAAAAAGGCCAATATCCTTTAGGTACGCTTTGCAGGTGTTTATAGAAGCCCGCTTCTCTGCCAAAAGAAAAGATTCAAAAAATTCCAAAATCGATTCTTTTTCCAACTCCACGATTTCTCCTCTCCTGTCATCCGGGGCCCGGGTGACAATGGGATAAAACAAATCTGCATAACATCATCAGTAAGCTTAATATGCTCTTGCCACCAAAACCTCATATTCAGAATCGGCGCTGCAGGCAAAACATTTTCTTCCAACCGTCCCTTTTCCTACGATAACTCGCGTTGAAGCTTTGGCCTCTTTCAGTCTGGCTTCGCATTCAGCAGAACCGCACCAGCCGACGCTGTGAAAGCCTTTTTTGTTTTCAATCTCCTGTACCAGATCATCAAAATTAATGTTATCTGGTGCAACATGAGTGTTGTCATCTTTGAACTTCTTGGCAGATTCAAACATTGCATGATGAATCACTTCAAGCTCTGCTTCAACAGCTCTGACAAGAGATTTAAAGTTTACAAAAAACTTTTTGTCTTGGCCTTCAATTTCAATTCTTCGAGCAAGTATTACACCACCATTTTCCAAATCACGAGGGCCGATTTCAATTCGTAGCGGAACACCTCTGCGCTCGTAGTCAAAAAACTTAGCACCAGGAGTTTTTGCTTCTGAAAGATCACTTTCTACCCTTATACAGATATCTTTTAGCGACTTTTCAATTTTTTTCACTGCACTTATAACTGCAGAATTGTCGGCATTCTTTTTTAAAATCGGAACAATGATAACTTGAGTTGGTGCTATTTTTGGAGGCATCACAAGACCAACTTCATCACCGTGAACCATAACGATTCCGCCAATCATCCTGGTGGTAACACCCCAGCTCGAACACCATGGAACTGAAAGGTTACCTTTTTCGTCATTAAATTTAACACCAAAAGATTCTGGAAAACTGTGAGAAAGAAGATGTGATGTGCCCCACTGCAAAGCTTTGCCGTCCCTCATAAGGGCTTCCACTGCAAAAGTGGACTTGGCCCCAGCAAACTTTTCACTTTCCGTTTTCTCTCCAACTTCAACTGGAATTGCCAGAAAATTGTGAGCAAAGTCACGGTACATATCAAGCGCGTCAAGAGCCATTTTTAAGGCTTCATCTTCACTTTCATGAGCCGTGTGCCCCTCCTGCCACAAAAACTCCGTTGTGCGCAAAAAAGGCCGTGGACGCATTTCCCATCGCACTACATTTGCCCATTGATTAATTTTTAAAGGAAGATCACGATATGAAGAAATCCAACGTGAAAACATGTCATAAATTACAGTTTCCGAGGTGGGTCTGATAACGTAAGGTTCTTCAAGTTTACTTCCTCCCGCGTGAGTCACTACAGCAACTTCTGGAGAAAAGCCTTCAACGTGTTCTTTTTCTTTTTTCAAAAAGGACTCTGGGATGAGAAGTGGAAAATATGCGTTTTTTGCACCAAGATCTTCTTTGATGCGCTTGTCCAGTTCTTTTACAATATTTTCCCAGATGGCATAGCCGTAAGGCCGAATGACGCTGCAACCACGCACAGGACTCTGATCAACAAGTTCAGCAGTTTTGATTACATCCAAATACCACTTAGAAAACTCTTCACCATCACGTATTTGAGTGCTCATGAATTACCTATTTTTAGAAGATTATTTGATGATTAAAATGCTTTACGTAGTATAACAGGTTTTAAAAACGGGGAAAGTTTGAATATGGTTTAGTTTGAATGTTGCGATGACGCAGCTTTCTCGATTGATACAAGCTCCTTGTGCAATTGATCTGCCAACATTCCCATTAAACTTTCACTAAGATTTTCTTTCACAAACAAAGCTTTAACTTTGGTCAAAATTTCACTAGTACTAGGTAAAGCACAACCCGGTTTAGCAGAACTGAGAAGATCCGTAATTAGGCTTACAAGGTCTCTGTGTAAACGTGATTGCAATTCTTTTTGGCCATTTAATTCCGCCCTAACTTTACACAGAATCTCAGTGTTCTTAACAGCAATGTTAATAAATTTTTGAAGTTTTTTTCTTTGTATAAGAAGCTCTAAAATAGTTCTTTCACTAGGCTTATCGCCTTCGGCCTTGGCCGTTGTTTCACTTGTCTTCTTTGGTCGATCATAAAAACTTTTATTTTGCCACAACTTGTAAAGAACGACCGCAGAAGTAATTAACGCGAGAGTTGTGAACGGATTTTTATGAACAAATCTTAGTGGCCTGTAAACGAAAAAGTCTGAAAGTTCACTCACAAAAGAACCTGTTGCTGCATATTCTTCTGAGAAAATCTCTTTGCCCAAAAACAGAAAATTTCGAATTAAATATGCACCGGGAATTTGGTCAAAAGAATCCAGTTCTAGTTCCTCAAATTCCTCTTTAAAGTCTACAAAGGCATCTCTTAAACTCCGAACGTGCCTTGCAAGTAAAACCTTCCTGTGTGAGTGCGAAATGAAGACATCCATAAGGCGCACGAAAAGTTCATTCACCGCACCGATTTTTCTTATCTGTGCAAAAGCTATTTTGATTTGAGAAATTTGGCTCTCAAGGCTTACAGCTAAGGCTTTGTCGTAAGGATCAACATCGTTGGATTCTATCTCCGCCTTAAAACCTTTCAAAAGTGTATCTAAAACAGAACTGAAGACTTGGCAGTGATCAACTTCAACTTTTACAGGTTTCTCATTTTCACCCGAAAAAACCTGTAAAGTCGATATTTGCACGCCAAATAAGATGAAAAATAAAAAGTATGTGTGCTCTTTTTTAAACATTACATCCCAAACTTGGTTAATAAACAACATCAAAACTAACTTTCACGCAAAAATACGTAATTTTAGTTTAAATGAAAAGGAAAAAAAGCTCAAAAGCTAGTCAAATTAACCCTAAAAGTGCTGTTTTTTGGAAAATTACTGGCCTGGGATATCGATTGCAAAAGGAATTTTTTCGATTTCAACGGGCTGTTCTTGTGTTTTAACTGGCAATTCCTCTGGTACAACTTCTTCCATTTTCTTTTCCTGAACGGTTTTTCGAGTCGGTGTGGTCTTTTTTCCGTCAATTTTAGTGGCTGAAGGAGCTGCTGACTTCAAAGACGATGGAAGGTCCTTTCTCTCAGCCCTTTGCCTGATTTCCGATACTTTCTTGCGTAAATTCGATCTAAATGCCGAACTAACGCGACTAGGCATTTTTTTACCAACGCTTCTCTCTAGATGCGGAACCCTTGGAACAGCTCTGTGGAGTCTAGACTTCCTGGCGGGTGGATATTGTCTTTCTGGAGGGCTTACAGGTTTTTGCCCTATTTTTTTTACTGGAATTTCTTCTTCCACAATTGTTGGAGCAGAAAAGACGATTTCTTCACCAATCTCACTTATACCAGCCTCTTCCAAAAAAACTTCCGGCAATCGCCTTAATTTTTCGGGCGGAATTACCTGACATTCCATGTCTACGGTTTCGTTAATGTCGTCGTCGGACAAAACTTTACACCTCATAGCCATCGAAAATGCCTGCATTTCACCGGAGGAGGTTTTTGGAACAACAGGCTGAGCTGGTGGAGAAGCTTGGGGCTTAGGGGTCTCTTTTTTAACAATCGGCTCTTTTTTTATAATCTTTTCCTCAATTTTGGTAAGAACCGGTTTAGGCTTTGGTGCGAGAGGTATAAATGTTATTTCTTGATCTTCAGAAATCATATCTTTTTCCGGTTTTTTAACCGAAACAGGCTCTTTTTTAACCTCTTCGTCTTTGGCGCCTACCTTTTTTCCAGAAAGAAGATAGTGGGCGCGTGTCTTGAAACCGTCTCTAGTGCGAATATCTTGCTTGTAGAGCGTTATTTTCCAATCTTGCGGCTCTGCACCTGCTTCCACAAGTCCAAAGGCGTCATTGTAAAATTTGAGGCCTTTACGGTAAGTTTCTGTTGGGCACGAAAGAAGAGTCCATGAAGTAACTCCACCCTCAGGCTCTATCAGCCTTAATCCATCATTTGCCTGATAACTTTTTCTTTTGATCTCAGCTCTAATGATTGCTTGAAGTTCTATCAACCTGGAGTTGTCTGCCTCAAGCCCATCAACATGTAGAGTGCCAACTTTTTCACGCAGTGGCCTTTGCAAATATTCATCGTATTTACTTTCGTCCAGCTCTATAATTTTAAAGTCTCCGCCACCCTCGTGCGAAAGGCGCAAAAACTCACGTTCTTCCTCGGGTTCCATTCCAAAATAAATGGCCACAGGCAAAGATTTGAAAAACTTTCTTACAAGCGAACGCAATGGGACTTTGTCTTCTTTAGTTTTAAGGTGACCAGCCCTAAGCTTGAGCTCTCGTTTTAGACCATATCCCTGCCAGTAATCATTTGCCTCATGGTTTCCACGCAGGTAAAAAACATTTTTAGGATTCTTCCATACAAGCTGCATGACAGCGCAAAGAGTTTCTAAGATGAATGGCGAACGGCTTACAACATCGCCCATAAAAACAAGATAATAATCGCTGTTGACAACTTTTAAATTCTCATCCAAAATCGCTATTCTTTTCAACTGGTCCAGATCTCTGACCAAAGAATGAAAAGCTCCTTGAATATCGCCCCACACAACTATTTTTGAGTTGGGGGTGGAGACAATTTTATGTATAAAATTACCTGTGAGCTGATTTTCTTCTGCACGGTTTACAATTTTTTCGGCTAATATTTGAAGTGTGTCCACCGTCCAAATTGGCCTGCTTCGAAATCTCAGAAAAGTGAAAAGTCTGTCAAAGCGCTCTGCCCAAAAACCTCTTTTTAAACTTTTGTAATGTGTCGTGTAATTTGGTTTTACAATATTTGCATTGTCCATCTTGATTTCAAGCTCATTAAACTTTCCAACGTAAGATTTCAGCTGCTTTAAGTCGTAAAACCCGTCTCTGACGGTAACTCTTGGGACAAAAATAAGTGCTGCAAAAAAAACTAGGGCAATTGAACCAACTGCCCAAAGCCAAGGTCCTTTAAACCTGTCCAAAAAATCAAAGGAAAGTTTCCAACCGTTTTTTTTCTTTCTCGCACCCAATTTCTTTTTGGGCGCGGCTTTTGATTTTGCAACTCTCTTTTTTGTGCTCTTTTTGGGAGTAACAACTTTTTTTGTTGTCTTTGCTTTTTTCTCCGGCATTCCAACAATCCTCTATTTTTTAAAAAACGCTCATCCACGTTCCAAATACGAGTGTAGTTGTGACAATGAAAAGTCCAAGTGTATCGATGACAGAATAAATGAACTTTTTGTGTTCCACCTTCTTTGCACTCTTTAAAACCTTTTCAACAGCAAAAGTGCCTCTGGCAAGCAAAATCTGATATACAAAAATGGAAAATGCCAATGCTAACAAAAGGATATAAATTGAGTCGGTAGTCGTGAAATAACCAACAGCTGGAAGCATGTTTTCGATAACAAATCTGTAACCCAAGAGTGCAGTCATGGCACTGGAGGCCAAGGTTATACGCCCCCGTGAATTGGCCTTGCCAGTCAGAAACGAGAAGATTGCCAGAAAAATAGCCAAAAATAGTGGTAGAAATATCACAAGAACTTTTCGAATTCCATCTTTTTCAACATTCAACGTAAATGATGCCAGTGGGTAGGAGACTTTTTTTGCGTTGTCCCTGCTGTCAAGCTGGGGGCTGGCGTATCCAGAATCTGTATTCATGTCGCGAATCTTCCAGTTTGGTATAAAAATACCTTCTGCTGTGTTAAAAAACGCGTTGTCGACGTGGAAAAACATTTCGTAGGGCGTTACAAAATTATTGGTCAAAATAAGTGAAATTCTGTGGTCTTCGAGCGGAAATTTGTGGTATTCAAGAAGACTTTTAAACTCCACACGAACATCATATTTTGCAATTGTGCGACGCCCCTGAATTTTGATGTCTGCCTGAGACTTTTTTAAAATTCGGCCATTGTCGAAAGAGAACAAATTTATTGTGTCCAGCATTATTTCGTCCGAGTTGTATTCAAACCATAAAATGCAGTCGGCAACGAAGCGGTTTCTGACAACATCAAAAACAGAGAAATTTTTTATAAACATTCCTGTTGTAACTTTTACAGTGAATGCCCCGAATTCACGTTGTCTGGCTTCGTCTATGATATTAAATTCTGGATATTTATCTGTAGTGTTAAACTTTGCAAGAGCCAAGGCAAAGATAAGAAAAAGCGATGCGATGGTTACACTTACAATGCCAATTTTAACTTCAACCTTGTTTGCAACCCAGTCCCAAAACCAACTTTTACTCATCTTATGTACTGACATTTACGGCTCCTTGTTTTTCCTGTTTTGCTTTTTCCTTCACCTCTGGGATGGAAACAAACCGCGGCCAAGCTTTTCCGCTGCCTGTGTTTATCCAAACGTCGCTACAAAGTGATCTTTCTGCGGAATTAAAGTCAAGCGCCACACCACCAAAATTGACTCTTTTCAAACTTTCAAATTGCTCCAAGAGCCGTCCCAAAGTCATTGGTAGCTTCATCCGCTTTAAAATTGTCACCATCACAGATCCAGCCATGTAGCCTTCGAACAAGAATTGAGAAATCTTTCTGTTGGGTAAATATTTTTTCATATCCTTTCTGAACTGCTCTGCAATTGGAAGATTTGACCTCCAAGGATCTGGGACAACTGATGAAAGAACCAGTTCAACACCGCGAGATTTTTTTATTATCCCTTGAATCGGAGCCAACTCACCAATGCCCAAAAACAAAGAATTAGAAAGACCTTCATTGATTGCCTGTTGAATAAAATTGTATGCAGGGCGAGCTTGGGCAATGCAGATGACAGCGTCTGGTCGTGTTTTGGCAATTGCTCGCGCGGCCGGCAAAATATTAACTGTGTTGGCGGCATATGTGGCGCTTGAATGAATAAATAAGTTGTGCTTCTTCAACGCCCGCTCAACCTCTTTAAAAGCGCCCTCTCCCCATCGATTTGCCTCATAAAACACTGCTATTTTTCTTCTACGCTTTGCGCGCACAACGAACGTTGTTAAAACCTCAATTTCTCGCCTTACTGAAGCTCTGTAATGCACCAAATATTGAGGGGGCTCTGCTCGGAAAATTTGATTTCCAACGGCGGGAAAAAATAAAGCCATCTGCTTAGATTTTATCTGTGGCATGAGGCTTAGCAGGCTTTCTGCGCCCAAAATCCCTAAGAAAACCGAAGTCTGGGCCTGTAAAAGGTTGATTGTTTGAAGTGTTTTTGCGGGATCATACCAATCGTTATGCGACGCAAGTTTTACCAAAACTCCATTGATGCCACCAGACCGATTTAGTTTATTGAAAACCATGTTGACGCCATAGGTAAAATCGCGCCCCAACATAGAAACACCGCCCGAAAGCGGCATGGATGATCCAAAAATTATCTCGTTTTCATCGTCACCGTTAATTAAATTGTATGACAATGGCACCTGTCGACCAGTAAAATTGGGTTTAAAAGATAAAGAGTTTTTGGAAAAAAGCCCCTTAAAACAACACAATAAACATATAAAAATTGGATAAACTTTATTTTTCATAGCGGCAAACTCCACAAAGGTTTTTTACCGCCAAACGATAGCTAACAAGGGGTGTTAGAGTAAATAGTTGGGTGTTTGTGAAAAGTTTTTACTTTTTTTTAAGGAACTCTTCGATTTTTGGTCTAACCACTTCAGCAAATTTTTCATCATCTAAAGTTTTCAAACATTTGGCAAATGTCAGCGTTACCTTCTTTGATTTCCCAAATCTTAGCATCCTACCAAAGACACTCGTTTTTTTCTTTAATTTAAATGTTTGTTCAATTAAATATTCCACTATTCGGTATTCTTGAATATTTTGTTGACTTGCGTCTTTGACAATAGGTTGTATGGCTATTTGCCCAAGTTCACATATTAAATCTCTTTTGCGAAACTTACCAAAATTGGGATCTTCCAAAAACTCACGGTATTCTTTAGCATCACCAGACAGCAAAACCCTCCATACTCCTTGCAGATTACTCAGTTCACGTTTACGAGAAATATATGACCTTAAAGATTTTTCCCTCATTTCAGTTAACATCCAAAATTGCTTTGATCGTTCTAAAATAGTCTCTTGGTTATCCTCAATCACACCTTTAACTTGATGCTTATCTTCAACTTGAGGTTCACCTTTAACTTGATGCTTATCTTCAACTTGAGGGTCACCTTCAACTTGATGCTTATCTTCAACCTGACGCCGTTGCTCACGCTTTCTCATTGCTCTGCTTTTTAATCGATATAGGTTGGACGTGAAATCCGAGCATGACATACGCAAGAAATCACTAAAATCACAAATTACACGTTCGTCTCCTAAAATCTTCGAACGTAACTTGATAAATTCGTCTTCAAGAGACTTCTCAAAATCATCTTGAAGCTCACATATCACTTTGCAAAAATTCGAAAAATTAGTAGACATAACATAAAACATTTCAAACGGTAAAATATGTTTCATCCTGGAAAGATCAACTACCTCAAAAGTTTGTTTTTTTAAAAACTCAATAAACTTTCCAAAATGCTCTTCCGAATAACGTTTCCCTAATAAATCTTTCACTCGCTGCACAGCATCATCATGGTTTAATTCACCGTATACATCCAAAACACGTTCACGGAAAGCGTCAGATTCTCTACCAGCGACCGGAATAACAACACCATTGTCCATTAATTTCTTCAATATCAGTTTACCGTTTAAATTTGGAAACCTTCCGATAGGTAAATATAGATACCGATGACGTATTATCATTTTAACATACCCAGCATCTACTCTTGAGTCCACTTCCTCCTCATCCATATCCTTTTCTTGCCTCTCATCAGTACCCTTATCGGTTAATCCATCTTTCAATTTCTCAATATCAAGAAGATCTGAGATCGGCATATTTAATATTTTATACTCTACATTTTCTAAATTAAAATTTAGCAACGTTATATTAGAATTAACCTTGTCAATCAAATATTTCACTCTTCTATATTCTTCAATGTTTACCTTTAAACTCTTACTCATACAAAACGGCAAAGCCTCAAAGAATCCAAGCCTGTATGAGTGAGCTCTGTAAGTTATGGATAAAACAAAAGCCCCAATGCCAGACATCAACCATGCCGCATATTTAAATTTCTTTCTCAATGGCTTGCTTAGTCTTTTAAAAGCCCGCAATTTAAAGTAATCCATCGCTAAAATCGCCGTACCGGTCAAAAGCATAGTTCCAGACAAAACACTCAAAACGGCCTTACTCTCCGCGCTCATTTCGCACCTAGCCAAAGCAAGAGAAAGTGTCTCCAATCTTTCAGTTGCTTCACCATAAGTTGATTTGTCTGTTATATTTTCACCGAATAAATCTTCTAATAAGGCATCTCCGTCTAAGGCATCTCCGTCTTCAGAGAATATTTTCGCTTCAGAAAAGCTGAGAATAAATAAAGATAAAAAGAGTACAGTCTTCTTCATATTCCTACACCAAAACCGGTGCTTCGTTCATCAGATAAACAAGAGCTTCTAAGTTCTCTTTTTGATTCTCTGCTGTTTCACCTGCTGCATCTGTACCCCACCAGTGAGAAGATTCTAAGTAAGTGACGTCGCTTTTTCCGGTTCTAGAATTGCGTTTGACCAAAAGCGTCACCCAATGCCCCCAAGTGTTGTAATCGTCTTCATCTTCGTTTTTAAAACTTGCAAGAACTACAACCTGAGGACGTTTAATGCCACCGTTTCTGTACTGTTTTATATTTTCCATGAGGTGAACAAAGTCTGGATCATCAGCCAAATCTTTGAGTTTTTCAGAATTTCCAGCAGCTTGCCTAACGCGCCTTGCCCAAGTTTTGGGTCTTGGTACAAGTGTAAAGTTTTTGGTTACACAAGATTTTTTGCAATCCCAAGACTCTTTCTTCTCACGCAGATTTGCCAGATGTGGGCATTGAGAAATCATTTTGCGCAAAACAAATCTTTTGTGAGAGCCCATATTCCACTCACCTGAAGTTTTTTGAACTTGGTATATGATGTTGTACAAATGTTTTTTAACTCTTTTCATAACCTTTGAAAAATCGGTTGAATTAAAGTTTTTTGGCAGATTTTCTGCCTCAGATGAAGCTTCTACCATTTGCCAACACTTGCGCAGGAAAATATCAACGCGTTTTTTGTGTTTGCGCACTAATTTTCCAACAATCCTGCGAATCTCATAAACGCTTTGTTTGTCTGTTAAATCAACCTTTTCGGTACCTGCAACGTAAAGCGGACTGTTTTCAACTTTTAAAGCATCTTTAACAAGACTTTCTAGCGATGAGACGAGTTTTAAAACTCCCTTTGAACCGTTGGCTGCAAACATATTGAAAATTTCTTTAAGCTTCTCACCATTTTCTACAAGAGACTCTCGCTCATTTTGATTCGAAACCTTAAGAGCGTCTTTTATTAAATTTTCGCGATTTTCTAACTCTCCGCCAAAATGCCCTCTTTTTCCATCAATGTAGTCCATGAGCATTGATGCACGGCCAAGAGCATGAACAATGCCACACGAATTGCCTCGTTGGCGAGCTACCCAAGAATCAATTCTTTCTGGAGTTTTTCTGTTATCCCAAATTCCGGTGTCGTCATAAGGACCAATTTCCAAGGAATGAACGGTTGAACCATCGCTTAACAATTCACCCTGGACGACTTCTTCTGTGTGAAATCCGTGGAAATATAAAATACCCAGCGTTGAAACAACAGCAAAACACGATAAAAGAATGATCAGTTTTTTATTTAATAACTTTTTCAACATAATTTTTCCTTCAAAATTACGCGCTTTTACGCTCATTCACTTATTTAACCTTCTTCAAGATAAGACAATATTCGGGATTTGGCAAAAACCCACGACAAAGAGACCAATTTTGGCCATTTTTGAGAACTTTCTGATATGGTTGTGAGTAAAGTTGAGTAAAACAAAACGTTTTGAATCACAAAAACTGCTATTTTAGGGGGAAACAATGAGTAAAAAAGGTACGCTTTTCGTGATTTCTGGTGCCTCTGGGGCCGGAAAAACCTCAGTTGTTCACGACGCCATAGCCTCTCTGAAGGGTAAAATGCCCATAGAGCGCGTAATTACGTACACCACCAGAAAGCCGCGCATTGGAGAAGAACATGGCAGAGACTACGTTTTTATTTGCCCTAGCGAGTTCAAACAACTTGAAGAGCGTAATTTTTTCTTTGAAACCACAAAATTTAACGGTGATATCTATGCATCACCACAAAAAATCGTGGACCGCCTTTCTAAGGGCATCTCTCAGGTGATCACCACAGATATCGAAGGAATCAAAAACTTCAAAAAGCTCATGCCTAGCTGCGTTAGCATTTGGGTTCAGGCAGATTCTGACGAAGAACTAGAAAAAAGACTGCGCGGCCGCGGAACAGAAGACGAAGAAACAGTAAAAAACCGCATAAAATTGGCAAAAGAGCACAATGATCAAGTTAAAAACGAAGGCCTTGCTGACCATATTTTGGTCAATAAAACGCTTGAGCAAGCCGTTTTGGATCTGGAAGATATATTTTCAAAATATGCGAGCACGGTTGAAGTTCCACATGAACCCGAAAACAAAGAATAAGGCTTTTTTCTAGAATATTATATGGCAAAGAAACGATAGTTCACTTCAAATTTCTTTCTAATGTCATCCCAGGCTTTGACCTGGGATCTAAACCCTTTTTTCAAAAAATGAAGTTTTTATTGAGTGAAGCCGAGCGCAGGGGGCCTTCACACATGAGCAAAGGCCCCCTACAACCCCCATGCCCTTTGGGGGCAGCTGATGAACCGGAATGCAGCTGCCCCACCGCTTGAACTAAAGTTGTCTCACATTTTTTCAAAATTAAATTCATTAGAGTTCACCAGGAGCCTCGCCGGCTACCTTACCTGGCATAGTGTAAGTATATTTTTGACAAAAAAGTTAAATCTGGTAGTTTTGCCGTGTCAGAGCGGCTATTCTGGCTGCTCTGATATTTTTTAATTTTCTGCTTGCATTTTTATTCAGGTATGCTACAATCAAAATGTTGCAATGTTAAAACCCAAGCATTTTGGAGTAAAAATGAATAAAGCTTTATTAAAATTACTGGCCATTCTCGCCTTGTGCACCGCCATGTCAACTTTTGTTTTTTCTAGGGACGAGGCACCAGAAAATCAATCCAGCAGCTTCTTAGAATCGCTTCGAGATCAGCTTTATTTACATTTGGGTCAAGATTATTTGGAAAAAATGGACATCACTATGCCTAAATTTTTTTTATCAACTGTAAAAAAAGGAGAAGAAGGAGAAGAAGTTGTAACACCCGAAGTGAAAACTTGGTTTAAGCTTGCCTATGTTTATCCAACAAACGAGTACACTATAATTTCACTGGCACTTGTCGGAAGTACGCTTTTGTTGGTTGATTTGCTCAAAAACAGAATCGGCAAAAGCCACGAGGCAAAGGCCCGCCGCAACAAAAAACTGCGCATTGTAGGCGCAAGTCTTTTTGCCACAGCATTGCTGCTCCAAAGTCTTAAGAAGACACTCGAAAGTGAGTGGTTTTTGAAAAAAAAAAGTGAATTGGAAAAACTTGAAGATGAACAAGCGAAATTTAAACTGTCGGTGGAACCTCCGACATTTCAGGCAACAGAAACCTTCGGGCCCGGCGACACCCTCCCACCTGTCTTCTACGAAGACTGATTCCCCTAGCTAACCCTCCTCACGCTTCCATTCTATAAAACATCCACAGTCCAGTAAAAGTCATTGCAAAACCTAAAACGTAGAGCCAGTGAAAGGCTTCTCCAAAAAACGTGATACCAAAAATTGTTCCAAAAATGGGACACAGAAATCCGGTGAAGGACAAAAATGTGTACGTGTATCTGTGGAGCAAAAATCCGTAAAGATTGTAGAAGATGACGTTGGAGAGCAAAATCAGGATGACAACAAGAATCAAAAACGGCCAAACCGCTTTTACCGGTAAAATTTGGCTGAAAGGATTAACCGCAAAGTGATGAGCTGTGCTTGCCAAACCGCCCAAAAACATTCCAACGCCGTTTATCAAAAAGATATGATATCCCTTTGCCAAAAGCACTTTGACTTCAAACCAGGCGTAGGCGGCCGAAACTATCGAGATCAAAAGGACAAATTCTGGAATTGAAACAAAACCCACAGACGCAAAGGCTTCAAGCGATATACCTCCGTTGGTAAAAAGCGATGGAATAATTCCGCAAAAACCAACAAACATAGCAATCCATTTTATTAAAGAAAGCCGCTCAGACAAAATGATTCGGCTGAAAAGCGCACTCAAAAAAGGCGTTGCCGAAAATAAGAGTGTAACTTTGAGTGAATCAATGTACTGCATTGCCCAAAATTCGGGCACAAAGGCCAAATAAACGTGAAAAAACGCAACCTTTAAAAACCCAAAAATATCGTGAACCCACGAAGCACTGCTGTCAGCGCCCTCTTGCAGAATTAATCCGAATTTAAAACCGTTTTTCCGCCCCTCGCGAAAATACCAAAATGCCAAAAGCCCCAAACCGGCCAAAATCATCCTGACACCAATTAAATACATGGGGGGGCGAGTATTTTAAGGCCCACTTACCAAAAGTGAAAGAGAGAGCCAATGAGGCCCACATTAAGGCTATTAAAAACATAATTTTTATCCCCCAAGAAAGTATTTAAAACCGCAACGCATTAACGTATTCTTGAGAGTATAGCCAAACCCTCTTGAATATAAACAAAGTATCAAAGATGCGATCTCTCGCCTCTCTCCCTACTTCCAGCGTGGAACAACCATAGCCCCACAGAAATGAGAATAAGCGCTGCAGCGTAGTTCCAGTTCAATGTTTTCTCGCTCCAGATGAGCTTTCCGTACAAAGCACCGAAAATTGGCAAAAGAAAACCAGAGAACGAAAGAAAAGTTGCCGAAAACTTTTTTAATAAAAAAGAGTACATGTTGTACGTTGTGATGTTGGAAACCAGTACCAGAACAAGCGAAAGCCACAGAAAATTGACCGGATCTGAAACAGGAAACGGCTGAAATCCGTGGAAAACAAAAAAGTGCACCGCACTCAAAACTCCCCCCACAAGCATCCCCATGCCGTTAATCAGATGCAATGAATGGCCAGTTGCCGAAAGTTTTTTGACGCTAAACCATGCAAAAGCAAGTGCAAAGGTGGAAAGTAGCATGGCAAGCTCGGGCACCGAAATAGAAAAAAGTGACTTGAGGCCAGCCTCTCCAGGATTACTTGTAAAAATTACAGGAAACATCCCCAAAAAGCCCATGGCAAGGGCTATCCACTGTTTTTTGCCAAGTTTTTCAGAGATAATGATGCTGCTCAAAAGAGCAGTTATGAAAGGGCTAAGAGAATAAATAAAATTGGCTTTTATCGAATCTATGTATTTTAAAGACCAGTATTCCGGAACCAAGTGAAGATAAACCCCCGTTGCCCCAACAACAAAAAATAGCCACAAATCGCTCCAGCGGAAGCGGTACGGCTGTTTTGTTTTATAAAAATGATAAAAAACAAACGCCAAACCTGTTGGAATCATTCGAAATGCGATGACATACGACGGAGAAAGCGCACACGCAACGGCCCATTTACCCAAAGGAAACGCCAGGCCCATAAGTCCATACATCAAAACCACAAGAAAAAACATAAAACAACCTCGTTTCAGCTTTCTGAAAAGCTTAAGAGAACAGTTTGAGGTTAAACCTTTGACGCAATTTTTCAACAGTCAAAGTTGCATATTCAAAATCAAATTTTCCAAAATTGATGAAGCACAGCCGCTTTTTAGCCAAGTTTACTGCTGATTTGACATAGTCTATTTTTGTGATAAACTGAAATCTAACTCCCAGAAAAAGCGTAAAATTTTAGATTATATTTATTGTATCTATTTTCATATAAAAGGATAGTAAGAAGATGAAAAAGAAAATTTTGGCAGTGTTGGCAGTTCTTGGAATTTCCTTTGGGCAATTGCAGGCAAAACCGATGAGTAAGACTCGTCTTGGATTGACTTTGACGGCAGAGAGCGCTCTTTTGAGCTCATGCGCCTACTTTCTTTTAAGCAAAAAAGCACAAAAATTCATTCAAACAAAGCTCAGAATTGGAAAAGTTGGCATGCGTGCACTTAAAATTGCCGCAGGAACAACCGCATTTTTGAGTGCAGGAAT
>JBHPCE010000013.1:0-20864 GCA_042576345.1 Candidatus Babelota bacterium
TAAAAGACCGTAAAATTTTAAAAAAGTGCGGTGTTTCTGATGAAAGGCTCAATAAAATTGAATGGATGGATTCGGAGTAAGAAGATCCTTCATATTGTACCCTACTTTAAAGTTCTAAAAACTCATCAAAATTCATTACCGAGAAGGGATATCGTGAAAAATACATATCTAAAACTCATTACATCAATATCTATCATTTCTACAACATCAAGCTTTTGTGCCGGCATAGATAATTTGTGGCAGTGGCATTGGTATGACTATGCGGAAAATCAAAGGATAGGCGCGCTTTTGAAAAGTGCGCAAGAGAAAGCTGAGCGTAAAACACTAGAAGAGGCATGGGAAAGTTCACCCACAAACATATGTGACATGGTTGCCTCGTATAATCGGAGAGATCTGATGGATTTAAGAGGGGTTGATTTAATAGGGGTTGATTTAAGAAAGGCTGATTTAAGATGGGCTAATTTAACTGGGGCCGATTTAAGAGGGGCTTATTTAACAAAGGCTAATTTAAGTAAAGCCAACTTAATAAGGGCTGATTTAAGAGGGGCCAATTTAACAAGGGCTGATTTAACTGGGGCGAATTTAACTGGGGTTGATTTAAGAGAGGCTAATTTAATGGGCGCTAATTTAAGAGTGGCTGATTTAATATGGGCTGATTTAAGAGGGGCTAATTTTACTGGGGCTGATTTAAGAAAGGCTGATTTAGGGTGGGCTGATTTAACAGGGGCTGATTTAAGAGAGGCTTATTTAAGAGGGGCTTTTTTAACAGGGGCTTTTTTAACAGGGGCAAAGGCTTATATAAAAGACCGTAAAGCTTTTAAAAAGTGCGGTGTTTCTGATGAAAGGCTGGACGAAATTGAGTGGGCTTATTTAATGGGAACCAAAGTAGAAACGCACACAAAAGAGGCGCTAACAAATTGTGGTGTCAGCGAAGAAATGCTGGATCAAATTGATTGGGTCAAAACCAAAATATGTACTCTCTTGTAGCAAAGATCCCAAGTTTTTTGACCTGGGATCTTGCATTTCATAGAAAAAACCAAATTCCCATAATCAGGAACTGCCATTTTTTTTCTTATTCATCATTTCCCAGAAACCTTGGTTGGTCTTGGTCTTTCTCATTTTTTCAACCAAAAACTCCATAGCATCCACTGAATTCATGGACGACAAGAATCTCTGCAGTACCCACATATTTTTGAGTGTTGCATCGTCAACAAGAAGTTCCTCACGCCTTGTACCGGACATTTGAATATCAAACGCAGGGTAAACACGCTTGTTAGAAAGCTTGCGGGTCAAGTGAATTTCCATGTTGCCGGTGCCTTTAAACTCCTCGAAAATGACATCGTCCATCTTCGATCCGGTCTCTACAAGTGCCGTTGCCAAAATTGTCAGCGAACCACCCTCTTCAACATTTCTTGCTGCACCAAAAAACCGCTTTGGCCTCTGAAGCGCATTGGCATCAATACCACCAGTTAAAACTTTACCGGAAGACGGTGCCAAAGTGTTGTACGCACGAGCCAAACGCGTCAGAGAATCGAGTAGAATGACAACATCTCTACCGCATTCAACAAGGCGCTTTGCCTTTTCTATAACCATTTCGGCAACCTGAACGTGCCTTGTGGCATACTCATCAAATGTGGAACTTACAACTTCTGCATTCACAGATCGCTGCATGTCTGTCACTTCTTCTGGTCGCTCATCGATCAGCAAAATAATCATGCAAACATCAGAATGGTTGCGCAAAATTGTATTTGCTACTTCTTTTAAAAGTATTGTTTTACCTGTTTTTGGAGGTGCAACAATCAATCCCCGCTGCCCCTTTCCAATCGGTGAAAAAATATCCATGATCCGGGTAGAAAGTATTTTTGCGTCACCTTCTAAATCAAATTTCTTATCCGGAAACACAGGTGTCAAATTTTCAAAAACTGTACGACGCAAATTTTCCTGTGGAGACATGTAGTTAACGCTCTCAACCCTTTGTAGCGCAAAATACTTTTCACTATCCTTTGGTCGCCTTAACGCTCCGTTTACAAGATCCCCTGTGCGAAGACCAAAGCGCTTAATATGAATTGGTGAAACATAAATATCATCGGGACCTGGAACGTAGTTGAATTTCGCAGAACGTAAAAATCCGAATCCGTCGGGTAAACGTTCAAGAATTCCCTCGCCGAAAATTTCAACTTTTTTGTCCGATTGCGATTCTAAGATCTTGAAAATTATCTCTTGCTTCCTGAAAGCAGAAGCATTCGAAACACCCAAAGATTTTGCGTAATCAATCAGCTCTCTGGTTCCCATCTCTTTCAACGTCTGAACATTGATTCTCTTGCTAGAAACCGAAGCATCCTTCGTCCCGCTTACGGCAGCATCCTGCTCAACTTTTTCACTGGTATTTTCAGGCGTTTTTGACTTTAATGGTTTTTCGGTAGACTTTGGCGAAGAGCCGCCTCTACCATTTTTTGAATCTGTCATAGATCTCATGCCACAATAAGAATAAACAAGGGGAAATAATCTTCCCGCCAACTACTAACTAAATTAAAAAACTAAGAATAATTTTCGCGCTTCAAACAAAAATTTATAATTCCTTTTCCGCATTAAGCGCCAATGTAACAGGACTGGCGATGTATATCGAAGAGTATGTTCCAACAATTATCGCAATTATCATTGTCACAGAAAACCCTCTGAGAACCTCTCCTCCAAGAAAAAATAAAGCCAAAACCGCTATGAGTGTTGTAAAACTAGTCAAAAGCGTCCTGCGTAATGTCTGGTTTAAACTCATGTTTACAATTTCTTCCTTGGTGGAACCCTTGTGCAGAAGCGAATTTTCACGAATCCTGCTGAAAACAACAATTGTATCATTAAGTGAGTAACCAAGAACTGTCAAAATACCAGCCAGGATATTTAAAGAAATCGGCCAGGCAAAAACTAAATAAAATGTTAAAAGAACAAGCAAATCATGTGCCAATGCAGCAACTGCACCAACAGCATACGCATAACGGTGACGCACCGAAATGTATGCCAAAAGACCAACAAGAGCCAATAATATTGAAAGAATGGCGTTCCACTGCACCTCTTTTCCTGCCTCCGCCCCAACTTGCTCTACAGACCTGATTTCGTACGATACATCATTAAGGTACTTGTCTACAGTCTTTCTAAATTTCTCATCAACTCCAGGCTCTTTGTTGCCAAGTTTTACCAAAAATTCTTTATTTTCCGTTCCTGTACTCTGAATAACAGCCCCTTCCCAACCGCCTTTGTCCGCACAAGCACGTAACTTTGCAATGTCGATAGGCTTTTCAAAGGCAATTCTGATTTCAGAACCACCCACAAAATCTATATGATACTTAAAGCCACCATGAAAAAGGTAACCTGCAACACCCAAAGCAATCAGCGCAATTGAACCTACAGCACAAGAATATCGGTACTTAAGAAAATCTATCATTTTAACTGCCCCAAACCGTTAAAACCATGAAAATATACATTATGCATCTGCAGATATAATATCCACAAATGTTCTTTTTTTAAGACCTTTACGAAATTTAACCACGCCAGCATCAACAGCAAAAAGGGTATCATCTACCCCACGCCTGACACCATGACCTGGATGGAATTTTGTTCCTCGTTGCCTAATAATAATTTCCCCAGCTTTCACCAGCTGACCACCGTAGCGCTTACAGCCAAGTCGTTTACTTTGACTCTCGCGACCATTTTGTGTAGACCCACCACTTTTACTCGTTGACATAAACTAACCTCCGCTCTAAAGGTGAAGATTTTACAGTAACCATTGAATTCGAACTTCAAATACGCCTGGAAAAAGCGCTTAAAAGAACACCACAAAAAATATTGTGCACCAATTTCCAGCAAAAGTCAAAAAACTTTTATCTATTTTGTTATTTCACCCCAATTTTTTCCACTCCTCATATCCACAACAAGCGGCACTTCCCATTTAACAACCGATTCCATCGCATTTTTCACATTTTTTTCAATAGACCTCAGATCAGATTTTTTAATCTCCAAAATTAGCTCGTCGTGAACCTGAAGCAATATTTTGGCCTTTGATCGGTCTTTTTCCAGTTTTTTATACAGGTTAATCATGGCGATTTTCATTATCTCAGCAGCCGTACCCTGCGCAGGAGTATTGATTGCAATTCTCCTGGCTGCCTCAAAAACCATCTTATTTCTGTCCTTTATCCCAGGCACATCTCTTTTTCTACCAAGCCATGTTTCTACAAAACCATTTTTTTGTGCCCCTGTAACGGTTTTTTCCATCCATTTTGCAACACCTGGATATCCTTCAAAAAATGCTTCTATAGATCGTTTTGCCTCCGCAACAGGTATTTCAAGCTCTCTTGCAAGACTGTACGGCGTAAGCCCATAAAGAACACTAAAATTAATCCTTTTTCCAACCTGACGCTGATCCTGTGTAACTTTTTTCAGGTCAACTTCGTAAATGTTAGCAGCGGTTTTGACATGCAAATCTTCACTTTTTTTATACGTTTCAACAAGACTTTTGTCTCCAGAAAGATGCGCTAAAACGCGTAGTTCAATCTGGGAGTAATCGGCAGAAAGAAGCACATTACCGCGGTCTGCAACAAATGCCGATCTTATGTCCACCTTGCCATCACCCGACAATGGAATATTCTGCAAGTTCGGATCGGAGCTGGAAAGCCTTCCCGTGGCAACGCGAACTTGTGAGTAAGACGTATGAACTCTACCAGTTTTCTCACAAACTGATTCTGGAAGTGGCTGAAGATATGTGCTCAAAAGCTTTGTAAATTCCCTGTATCGCAAAATCATCTCGGGAATTGGGTGAACCTTGCTCAGCTCTAGCAATATATTTTTTCCAGTACTTCCACTCGTCCCACCTCCTCGTTTTTTACCAACATCAGGCAATTTTAAAACCTTAAATAAAAGCTCGCTTACTTGCTTTGGGGAGTTGAGATTTATATCGGCCAAGTTTTTTTCAACCGAGCCTTTTATTGCTGATCTTATTTTGTCGTCAATTTTTTTTAGTTTCGTCTTAACACTGGTCTCTATTTTCTTCAAAACGCCTGAATCGAGCAGTACCCCGTTCGATTCCATATCAAAAAGCACCTTACAAAGAGGTATTTCAACGTCGTAAAAGATTTTTTTCAATTTAGTCTGCTTGTTTAACTGCTTATCCAATTCACCCTTCAGCTTGAATGTTTGCAAGGCGTCATGAGCCGCATATTCCGCCGCATCTTCGATAGGAATTTTGCTGAAATCCTTTTTGCCCTTGCCAACATCCTTAAGCTCACGCATGCTCTCGCCAAGAATTTCTTTAGAAAGTCCCTTGAGCCCAACCTTTTGCCATTCAGGTCTCAAAAGCCTTGCTGCGATCATTGTGTCAAACAAATCACCAGCTACCTCGATTCCTGCATTCCTAAGAAAATGAAGATCAAATTTTGCATGATGCATGATTTTTAGAATTTTCTTGTCCAGCAGTACGGAACTTAACTCTTTCGATACAATTTCCAAACTCAACTGACCGCTGGAAGCAGTATCAAAAAGATTTTTCTGACCATTTTTTTCCTTTTTTACACCATGGGCAATTGGAATGTAATACGCAGATTTAGTATCTGAAGCAATCGAAATACCAACCAGGCTCTCTTTACACCAATCCAATCCAGTTGTTTCTGTGTCCACAGCAACTGCTTTTTTCTTTTTAAGCTCCTTTGCGAGCGCAATTAAATCTTGCTCGCTAGTAATAATGTCGTATTTAAACCCAACTTTTTTCGCTTCACTCTTTTTCTTTGTCTTGGCCACCTCTGGGTTAGAGGTAAGTGAAAACATTTCCAACTCTGAAAAGAGCGAGTCGGCATCGGCCCACTGCGATGGATCAAAATCTGTTTGCGAAATTTTGGCTGTTACTGGACATTTTCTAAGCGTAAAAAGCTTGAGACTAAGAATCGCATCTTTTTCACCATTTTCCAAAAGGGTCTTGATTCTAGCTGGCTGCACCTCGTCCAGATGGGCGTAAAGATCCTTTAAATCTTTATATTTTTTTACCAATTTTTCTGCACTTTTTGCTCCAATACCTTTAACCCCAGGAATATTGTCCGAAGAGTCTCCGACAAGCGCATGGTAAAAGGTGAGTTTTGTAGGCTCAAAACCATATTTTTCAAAAAAGGTTCTTTTGTCTATCAACTTATTTTTCGTCAAATCTAGAGCAACTATTTTGTCTGTAATCAGTTGCAGCAGATCTTTATCCGATGCCACAACAACAATTTTTGCCTTACTTGAATGTTTTAAAGCCAAAGTTGCAATCACGTCATCCGCTTCGTAACCACTAGACGAAAATTGTAAAATCCCCATAGATTTGGCAATTTGCTCTATTTTCTTCTTTTGTAAAAGCAAATCATCGGGCGGCACTAGCCGCTTGGCCTTGTACTCCGCATATTCTTTTTTTCTTATAGATTTTCTCTCATCCCAAGCTATGACCAACCTTCTGGCCCCATGTTTTTCCACTAAATTTTTTATAGAACGGAAAAAACCAAAAATTGCTTGCGTAGACACACCCTTGCTTGTTTTCAAAGGTGCCAAACCATAGAAAGACCTGTACAAAAGGGCCGATCCATCGATTAAAAAAATTGAATTATTCGAATTAT
Organism: Candidatus Babelota bacterium; assembly: GCA_042576345.1. Lineage (GTDB taxonomy): Bacteria > Babelota > Babeliae > Babelales > DAOVOC01. Next base: position 6,624 of record JBHPCE010000013.1, read on the forward strand.
CCATAAATTTTCCCAGAAAATAGTTGTTGAATATAAGCTTTCTATTTTATACCCCCTTTTTAATCCACACCAATGTTGTAGAATAATTCTCCGTTCATTTGTGTAACTTTATCTGCTTAACCAGAAGGATAATGTTTGAGAATTTTGGCTTTAGATATCGGAGATGTTTGGATAGGTAGTGCAATTTCCGACCCTTTAGGCGTAACATGTAAACCTCACAAAACAGTTAAAACCCAAGACGTGGTAAACTTTATATGTGAGGAGATAGACAATAACAATGTCGATACTGTGGTAACCGGCGTACCATATACAATGTCCGGAAAAGAAGGTAATCAGGCAAAAAAGGTTGAAGAGTTTGTAAAAAATCTGAGGAAAGCCATTGGAGAAAAAAATAAAACAAAAATAAAATGGGCCACGTGGGATGAACGTAAAACAAGCCAATATGCAGAAAAAATCGCTCGACAAAGCGTACGTTCTATGGAAAAGCTCAAAAAAACAAAAATCCATCAACACTCAATAGCAGCCGCATTCATCCTGCAGGGATACCTTGATCACATGTCTTTTAAGAAAGGCTTATATTGAAACACGTTTCAAAATATAGCTCCTGAAAAATTAGGCAAATGTTCGTTATAATTGGTGTTAATACAAAAACTCTTTCGCGTGCCTGCAGTACCAAGCATGGATTGGCAGTTTTTAATTAGCAGAAAGGAATTCGAGGATGGAGTGTCCCAAGTGCAAGGGGCTGATGGTTACTCAAACGTTCTTTAGCCACTTTATAAACTTTGACGGTTGGAGATGCTTGAATTGTGGAAAAGTTATAGAAAAAAAAGAAAATACACTTAAAGATTCGGCATTCAGTATTTTTTATCAACGACAGAAAGCGAAAGACCCGTCCTAATGCGCAGCAAGTATTTTTTATCCATCCAGGGTAGCTATTCAACATCTGAAGCCTTGCTTTATAAAGACAACAAGATTGTGCAATCGACTGACATTATTTTAGCAAGGGCTAGTAGCGCGCTCGTACCAGCTATAGATGCTTTACTCACAGAAGAAGGTATAAATTTATCGAACTTGGAATTTATTGCACTAGATGCTGGTCCAGGCGCATTTACATCAACCAGAGTAACCGTTGTAACAGCAAATGCGCTCAGCTTTGCATCAGGCTTAGGCCTCTTGGGAATCAACGGACTAAAGGCATTAGCAGCAGATGTAAAAAAACAACAAGAAACCTTTATAAAAAAACAAAATGTTGGCCTAATCTGTGCTCTTCTAAACGCCTACAACAACGAAGTTTACGGATACGTCACAAGCTGCAATGAGGCGAAAGTTGTATTAGATTGTACGTGTCTAAACATCGAAGTATTTTTGAATGAACTTAAATCTAAAATTGGAAATCAAAAAATACTGTTTACTGGCAATGGCTCTCAAATGCACTCAGAAGAAATAACTAGAATTTTAGTTGAAAAAGCTATTTTTGAAAAAATCATTACACCCCACTGCTCCGCCTCAGCCGTGGCAAATTTAGCTATGCAAAAAGTAGCCTCTGGCGAAAAACCCTCCTCAAAGGTTCTTCCTATTTACATGAAGGCCGGAATGAGCACTCCTTCACCTAAGAAAACATGCTGATTATTGATCCCGCACCAAGCAAAACCGCCTCTTGCGTGCGTAAAACTGCTGAAAGAAGCGAGTAACTTTTTACTCCCTTTTTTTCTAGAAAAGAAAGCTCATCACAAGAAAAACCTCCTTCTGGACCAAAAAATATAGATGAAGATTCCACATTTTTATGTGCTCTCCAAAGATTTTTTATATGTTCGTCAGATGATGATTCAAAGACTATTTCAAGGTCATTTTTGCCAAACTCTACATCACCCAGCTTACAAGGCTCAAAAACTTCGGGCTCGCAAAAACTTTTTGCCTGCTCTCTTGCAGATCGCATAACGGCCCTAAGCCTTTCCAATTCCTTTTTCCCACCCCATTTTCTTTGAACGCGGTCTGACGAAATAAGATGCAAGCTTTCAACTCCAAGCTGCGCTGCGTAATATGCAATATTTTCCAACGCCAATTTTTTGGTGAATCCAACAAATATTTTAATTCTGGGGACAACAACTTGATTTTTATCTATGCCCAAAATTTCAAAACTAATCGTATCTTTACGCTCAAAACTTACAAGACATCCTTCAATATTGGACTTATCATTAAAAAGTATAAAACGATCGCCCACCTTTAACCTTAAAATCTTGCTTACGCGCCTAAAAACGTTAATATCACGCAAAGAAACAACGTCTCCAGGGGCATAGCCATCCAAAAACTCAAAGTTTCCATCGTCAAAACAAATGGAGAAAACATGGGAATTATGATTTTTCATTGTATTTTAAACACCTTGTGAAAACTAACGATACTTGGCAAGTCTATCAAAAGATTCCAAACGTAACTAATTTGGGAGAAATTTCATGCAAAAAACAACGCCTCCAACAGCCCTCATAATTTTGGACGGTTTTGGATTTTCACCAGAAAAACGAGGTAATGCTGTCTCACAAGCTCAAATGCCATTCTGGCGATCAGCGCTTAAAAAATATCCATCAACGCTACTGAAAGCAGCTGGAAAAGAGGTTGGGATTCTCCCTGAACTTGCCGGAAATTCTGAAGTTGGACACAGAACCATCGGCGGAGGATGCATCACCGATACGGTTTTAAAAAAAATTCATGATTCCATAAAAGATGGATCTTTAGAGAACCACAAACTTCTTAACGAAAAGCTATCAAGCCTTGCGAAATCGAGTAAAAAACTCCATTTAATGGGTCTTTTGTCGAGCTCTGGAGTTCACAGTCATGAAGACCATCTTTACGCACTTTTGCAAATTGCTTTAAAACACAAAATCTCCAAAATTATCGTTCATCCATTTTTAGATGGAAGGGACACACCACCAAAGTCTGCGACAGAACACCTAAAACGTCTCGAAGAATTTTGCGTGGCAAATTCAACCGTCTCAATCGGCTCTTTGCATGGACGATTTTATGCCATGGATAGGGACAAAAACTGGGATAGAACCGAAAAATCTTACCTCTGCTTGTGCGGTCAAGCTGAATCAAAAGACAATTGGAAAACGGCTATAGAAGAATCTTATAATAAAAACATTACCGACGAATTTGTACACCCCGTACTGCTAAAAACGGGAACACACATAGAAAACGGCGACGGATTAATTTTTTTCAACATCAGAGCCGACCGAGCAAGGCAAATTCATGATGCATTCGCAAACACTGATTTTGGTCACTTCCATAAACAAATCTCGTGCAACGACCTCTCTTTCTTTATCACAGCAAATAAATACCACGAATCAAACAAAATGCACTGTTCAGAAACTCTATTTCAACACGAACCACCATGCACATCGCTGGTAGACGAAATTGTAAATCAAACTGGACAAAAAGTGTTTGCAGTAGCTGAAACCGAAAAATATGCACACGTAACTTATTTTTTCAGAGAGGCCACACAAAATGCCCCAAATCCTCTTATAGAAACCACCCTGATACCCTCAATAAAAGTTATGAATTATGTTAAAAACCCCGAAATGTCGGCACAAAAGGTAACTGATGCAATTCTAAAATCACTTAAAGATAGCAGTATAAGATTTTATCTCGCCAACTACGCTAACACCGACATGGTGGGACACTCAGGTAATTTTGAAGCGACAGTAAAAGCCTGCGAATGTATTGATAAACAGCTAAAAATACTACATCAAAAAATCGTTGTTGAGCTAGAAGGGACAATGTTTGTAACCGCAGACCACGGAAACGCAGAAGAAATGCTCTACAAAAACTCTGACAATACAAAAACGTCGCACACAGCAAACCCCGTACCCTTTGTCGCCATGACAGGCAAAAGTCACAACTGTCCACCACCAATTCCTTTGGAAAAAATCATGCCCAACCTGTCACTCGCAAACATAGCAGCCACAGTGCTTTCTCACATGAAATTGAAAATACCGGAAAAAATGGAACAGGAAATAATCTTCCCGTGCTTAAAAAAAGAATCCTAAAAGAAGAGTAAAAAATCTATGCCATATTTTCACAACAAAGCTGAAAATCCACCCTGCACCAACGAGAGACAAACCTATGGCAAAAAAAATAAACCCAGGGATGACAGGCAAGAAAAAACCGACAACTCCTGCGGCTAGAAATAAAAGACCAATTATCCATCGAAAAAAACAAACTGCCGGATGAAGATAGCAGTTTTTTGACCAAAACCGCGTAAATTTACTCATAAACCCTCCGGCAACTTGCCCTAAAATTTACCTTGTGATAAAAAAATTGTATTACATTTGGGAAGTCGTCTAGTGGTAGGACGCTGGATTCTGGCTCCAGTAACAGAGGTTCGAATCCTCTCTTCCCAGCCAAGCATTCTAAAAACCACAATCAAAACGACACAATTTGCTTCCACCAAGGTGTTTTTGCCGTTCTTGCAGGAATCACCGGCTTTGATTTTGGCCTTCTTTTGTGTTCACCCTTAACTTTAACGCCGTTAATGTCGCGCAGATACCAAGCTTTTCCCGTTTCTGTTTTAAGATCAACCCCAGAAATTACCATATCATAAGGAAATAAATACTCTTCCGAAGCGCCAGTTTTAAACGTCACTCTTACTTTTGCAAAAAGTGGATATTCGCGCGTTTTTGAATGCCTTGGATCTTTGCTTTGAAATCTTCCCTGAATCACTTCCAACTCTTTTACACTTTTCATATCTATTTCAGAGCTTGAATCATCGCCTTCTTTTCTAATCCCACCAATCTTGACAAGCCCACCAAAACACAGATCTTTGAGTTTGTATGTTGAAGACTCATCCTGAACACTGCCCTCATAACTCTTTGCCCCACGGGCAAGTGACACAAATCCCGCACCCTTAGCCACATTATAATTCTTTCCCCAACTTCCAGACCTCAACATAAAATCCAACAAAAAACCAATGCATAAAACGCCTATCACCAAACGCCTCATAAACTCTCTCCTAAAAATGCGCCTTCTGATAAGTTCCTCGAACTAAAATACGGTACCAAGACGGTTGTAATGAGCTCAAGATAAAAAATTATACACAGGGGTTAAAAAAGCTTGTTGACCTATAATTGATAGTAAGTATAATGTCCATCAATCTTAGTCTTAACTATATTTTTTTTACATCGCATAGGAGAGAGAGGTGCAAAAAATATTCACTCAAACACACAAAAAACTGCTCAAACAAAACTCCTTGCTTGTACTTATTTTCATCCCCCTATCATCCTTGTACACAGCTGAGTTTATACTGAAAGGAAATAAGGCTGTAGAAGAAGCAATAAATTATTATAAAAGTCCAAGTGATTGTTACACTCACATTTTCCATAATAATAACATACTTGCCCAGGCCAAAATTCTCAAAAAAGACATTCACAACTCATATTTTGGACCGCTAAAAAACAGCGTACAATCAGACCTGAATTGCAAGTCGCTTTACATAGATACTCAGTGTAATGCCTCAAGATCCTTATTTTATGGATGCATTTTTGATGCTTCAAAATTCGAAAACTCTGATTTCTCTAATTCTGTTTTCCAGCCATGTCACTTCAGTGGAAATTACAAAAACAAAACTATCTCTTGTAAAATCGTAGATTGTAACTTTTCCGAAGTACGTCTTAGTGACGCAATCCTTGATTACACCATAATCCTTAATACAGACCTCAAACTGTCGTCGTGGAAAAATGTCACACTAAAAAATTGCATTATAGCGGGTAACACAAACTTTTCTGAAGCAGATCTAAGAGGAATTAAATTTGTAATGGAAGAAGACAAAAATAAAATTGCAGAGGAAATAAAGGTTCATCTAGGAATTCATAAATCTGTTGTGTTTTCGGGGGCAATAGCATACGAAGATCAACGTTCTCAATTTATTGCTTTTGGCGCTAGCAATGAACAATTAGATAGCATCTCTTGGTCAGAAAGAAACCCCATTCAACATTCCAAGATGTCTGTAAATCCAAAATACATATCAGATGAAGACACAATTGATCTGTCTGCATTCGATGAATTGGGAGAAATCCCAAAAAATTTCGAAATGTCTCAGCTAGATGAGTGGTTAGAAAATCGCTTAAAGCCACGATCAAAAAACTTAAAAAAGAGGAGAAATAACCAGCAAAACAAATCAAACAAGAAAACAAAGAGATAATTTGTAGTTTACGTAAAACCAAAGGAATTAGAAAATGCAAAGAAAAAAAAGTTGTACCCTCAAAAAACATCTATACGCCGCTTCCGTTGTTATTTCAGCTTTTACAAGCCTGTCACCCGCATGTTTAGAAAATGAGTTTGAAGTAAAAGGAAACAATGCTGTGGAAAAAGCTCTAGCAACAGCTAAAAACTCGCACAGCTCATATACACACATATTCTGCAAAGGCTCCACCCTCGATCAGGCTGAAATTATCACTAAAGACATCAGAAGCTCTTACTTCGGACCACTAAAGCAAGGCACACCTTCCCGCCTAGACTGCGGATCACTTCATATAAAAAACCAATGTGACGCATCAGGCTCAGTTTTTAACAGGTGCGACTTTGATGTCTCGTATTTCGAAAAATCAAACTTCCAACACACTCTATTTTATGGTTGCCGCTTCCAGGACGGAAATTACGAAGATCTTTCGATAAACTGCCAGATAATAGAGTGCAATTTCGAACGAACAAAGTTTTCCAACACCGTTCTTGACTACACTTATATCGCTAATTCCAACTTCAGCCATTCCTCATGGAAAAATGTCACACTGAAAAATTGCATCATAACTGGTAATACAAGCTTCTTTTGCACTGATTTAAGAGGCATCAATTTTGTAATGGAGCCAGAAAAAAAAGAAGCGGTTGAAGATAAAGGGTTAGACATAGGGATTTCACGCACAGTCGATTTTAGATACGCCACAGCATACGAAGATCAAAGAAAATCTCTCATAGATTACGGCGCAACAGACGCTCAACTGGCAAGCATGAGATGGGTAAACAGGGCAGGAAGTTCCCGAAAAAGGAAATCTTCGAAGCAAAGCAGTCAACCAAAAAGAATAAAAACAGATTAGTCTTGTAACTAACGGTAAATGAAGGTGAATAAAAAGGCATTGCAAAATTATAGCTGCGATGCCTTTTTACCTTTTCTTACTTGATTTTTTTAGGTGTTGATTTTTTCTTTGGGCTTCTTTCTTCCAAGAAATATCCAAGTGCACCACCCAAAATAATTGTCAGCGGTATAATTTGGATAAGAGCCATAGGCTCCTTACTGATCATAAAAATAACATCTGGTGTGGCCATGATTCCAGCTATAATAACGCCTTTCAAAAATCCCTTTGCAGGAAATTGCGGACTTATGATTGCCATCAGAATACCAACTGAAATCCAATGGAAAAAACAATAAAAATTTACGTTCCAAGGCAAATTTTGAAGAACCATAGGAACAACATCAAATATACCAGCTACAGCTCCCATTGCCACACCACGTATTATTTTTGCTTTCATTTTTCTATCACCTCTAAAAATGAAACAGAACAAAATACAACAAACTACAGTTAATCTTACAACACAATTTAAGACTGTCAAGCCAAACTGGATTAAGAATATTTAATCCTAAATCAACATATCAGACACACCCATACCTCTTTTACACAAACTGACTTATTTAAACTATAACTAAACAAAGAACAAATTTGACTTTCTCATCTTCGATTGCAACACTAACCAAACCTATTTTAAAAAATCTTTTTTTTGGGGAACACCTTATGAAAAAACTGTTTTTCACCCTGCTTTTTACAATATCCAAGCTCTTTTGCTCAACTCCCTACAACTTACTTTCTGCTCCACAGAAAATCTCCTCCAAAGATGTAGAAAAAGCCTCTTTAAAAGCTGATTTCTCGTTCAACTTTAATTTTGGCGACGGCAACAGCCTTGAAGCCTTCTATGAATGCGGCAAAACAGGGTTTGCTTTCAATATCTGCAAAGAAGTCTTCGACAAGCTTGAAATACCAATTCAGAAGGACCTTAAATTTGATGGAAAAACTAACACATATTTTTACAGCTACAACAGGCAAAAAAGAGACAAAAGCAAAGAAACCGCCAAGTGCAAAGAACAAGAGACAAAAATATGCAAACCACTTGAAAAGCTCCATCCAGAAAAGGCAACCGAAATAAGCATTCGAGAATGTGTGCGTATTCTTAAAACTCAAAAAGTGATTTTCTACACCGGTGCGGGCATTTCCGCCGAGTATTTGCCGGATATGAAGGGTATTTACGAGGCTCTGAGTTTTCATAAAGCTCCACAGGACAAAAACAAAGCCCCCAAAACAGAATTTTTGATTCGCGAGGCCGTAAAAAATCCAAAAAATTATATCGAACCAATGCACAAAATATTTACCGATTTTTTAAACGCAAAACCAACCAAGGCTCACATAGCGCTTAAAAATATCGCTTTAAAGTTTGAGTGTGCTGTTTTGACAGAAAACATGGATTTTATGCACCTCAAAACTGGCATCGATGTGCCAATGATAAAGCCTGAAAAAATGCTACAAGAGGTAACGCCCGCAACCCTCAAAAAAATAGATGCCATTGTATGCATTGGAATGTCCGCTGATGACAGAGGGTTTCTTGCCTGGTATAAAAAGCACAATCCAAAAGGGAAATTTGTTGCGGTCAATTTAGAAAAACCAGAATTTCTGGACAAAGGCGACATGGCCCTTTTGGGCGACGTACAGGTCGTTTTGCCCAAAATCGAAAAGCTAATTTAAAACTAAAAAAAATCTACACAAGAAATGGAAGCATGCAATCTTTCAAAAAATCGTCATTTACTCCTATAATCTCTGCCACATTATGAACACCCCTCTTCGCCTGATCCCGTTTCATATAAAAATCGTGCCAAGCTTTTTCTATCGCTTCCATTTTGGGCAAATCAATCTTCATGGATCGTGCAAGATCAGGATTTTTCACTGTATCAACTGAAATTTTATAAGCTTCAATTGATTCCCGTCTCCGATTCGCAATACGCTCTATTTCACTCTTTTCCAAAAACTTTATTGAAAGGGCAACAACAATGTCTGGTTCTATAAATTCGCTAGTGTATAACCCTGATATTCTTCCAGCCTGCAAATCCACATCAATGCTATGATTAAGGGAAGATACCGTCTTAAAAAAGAAGTCTCTACTTACGTAGTATTGTCCACAATTTAATGGGGGGAACCAACAATTTTCATTCGCTTCAAAAATAATTCTTTCAAACTTATCCTCTTCTAAAAGCACCCCCCGCAAAATATTTTAGATACGCTTTATTTGCTTTATCTTCTTCAGCAAATCTCTTTTCAAATCTTTCATTCATACTAAACACACTGCCAATGCAAGAAACGGCAAAAGCTACACTGATAAGAATTTTCTTAAGCATTTAAACTCCTTTTCAACAAACAACACAATCGCCAGTTTTGTCACCGCCGTCACCATCATCTACTTTGGATGCACAATCCTCTTCAGCAAGCTCAAATGGATCATTGTTGGGATCTATCCAAATCATGCTGTCAAGCTGCTCCTTTGTCGCCCCGCACTCTACAAATTTTGGCCTGTCCGAAGTATACGCGAAAGCATCTTTTAAGTAGGTGGTAGACAAATCAGTCACTCCTTCAATAATAACATCTCTTAAATCAGCCCCTAAAAAATTCGCATGGTGCAATTTGGCCCCAGATAAATCGGCTTGATAAAGACAAGCCCTTCTCAGACAGGCTTTAATCAAATATGCTTCCCGCATTTGAGCTCCAAGCAACTTCACCACCTCTAAATCGGAAAAATGTAAGTAAGCACTATTTAAACTCGCCCCACGCAAATCAGAGCCCCTAAAGCTGACATAGTCCAAAAATGCTCCTTTCACCAAAACCTTATCCTCGTTAAAATAAACTCCACTAAAAACAGCTCCTCTTAGATCAAGATTTTTCAAACAAGCGTATTTTAAAAAAGGATCTTCAACATGCAAATCGATTCCGATGAATGAATTACGAGCAAACGAGTCACCTAGACGACATATTTCAACCGGCGCCAAACGCCAACAAGTTTCAATATCACTTGGAAATTGCTTGCAAATTTCATCTATTCGCTTAGACGAAACCTTTTTTCGAGCATCCTCAAAAATTTCATGTATTTGAACGGCTTTATCAGCGTCCTTATGCCATTTAAAACCATCTTCAGACTTTAAAGCGAAAACAAATGAAACAGCAAGCACTAAACAACGTATATTCATCTCTATACCCTCCCTCACAAAATAAACGTTACTACAAGAACGTGGCGCCAATCATAGCGCAAAATTATTGTATTGCAAAAAAAAGTTTTGTTGTTTCTTGAACAAAGTCCATCTCATGACTTGCCATGACAATGGTGATGCCTTTTTCAGCTAGCTTTTTGATTAAATCAGAAATTTTTGCAGAAGTTTGTGGATCCAACGCTGACGTAGGCTCATCCATGAGCAGAATCTCAGAATTCATTGCTAAAGCTCGGGCAATAGCCACCCTCTGTTTTTGCCCTCCAGAAAGCTGATGTGGGTACGAACTGCAAAAGTCACTCATCTCGAGATCTTTAAGAATTTTTAAAGCCTCGGTTTTTGCATCATCCAAACTCATGCCCACAACTTTTACTGGAGCGTAAGTCACATTTTCCAGAACCGTCATATGCGGAAAAAGCTGAAAATCTTGAAGAACTACACCAATATTTCCATCCACAGCCACATAACCAGATGTCGGCTTTAAAAGACCAGCGATAACACTCAACAGCGTAGATTTACCACTTCCCGACTTTCCAAGAAGTGCTACAACCTCGCCCTTTCCAATCGAGATATTCAGATCCTTTAATATAGTCTTTCCACCAAGTTTCTGTGTTAAATTTTCAATTTTTATCATATCCAAACCCCTTTTCAAAACTTTTGGCAATCATCTCTACAACAAAAATAATGAGGTAATAACAAGCCGCGGCAACGAGCAAAGGCATGAAATAATTAAAAGTTTCGGCAGAAACAATGTTTGCCCTACGCATAATGTCGGCCTTTCCAATAATCGAGATGAGAGCCGTCTCCTTGATGAGCGTGGTAGCCTCATTAACCAAAGCTGGAAATACACTTTTAAGAGCCTGTGGAAGCACAATGTCTTTCATCATATGAAAATATGGAATTTTCAGAGTCGCACATACCAAAAACTGGCCTACTGGAACACCTTTGATTCCGCCCTTTAAAATTTCTCCAATGTATGAGGCAGAATTTAGAGAAAAAGTAACCACGCCAGCAATGACGGCAGAAATTTTAATGCCCAAAAGTGTTGGCAACGCAAAGTATACAAGACTTAGTTGAAGCAACATTGGTGTGCCACGCAAAATAGACACATACGCACCTGCAATCTTTTCTAAAAATTTGTTAGGGCCGGCAAGGCACAATGCAAGTGCTGTGCCTAAAATCAAGCCAAAAATCAGCGAAATAGCTGCAAAAAACAAAGTTGTAGAAATGCCCTTTGCTATGTACATCACATGGAAAAACTTCATGCTACACCTCAAACCATTTTTTAATAAGAATTTTCATCTTTCCATCTTCTTCAAGTTTTTTGAGCGCCTCATTTACAAGAACTAAGTGTGGTGAATCTTTTTGAAGCGCAACCGAACAGCCCTGACTTTCAACCTCCGAGGCACCATCAACAGCGATACAAAAAATTCCTGGCATTTTTTCCGATATGCTCTTTGCTTGGCAGTTTTCAAGCAACACAAAATCCAAATTTCCGATTTTAAGTTCCTGCAGCAAGATAAGGTTGGAAGAAAGCGAAACGACATGTACACCATCTAAAGTTTTCGCAAACTGCTCCATGGTGCTTCCCGTCTGAACTCCGATTTTTTTACTAGCCATTTTTTTGACACTAGGCTCTACAGAATTTTTAGACATAAAAAAGAACGCAAATTTGCTCTTAAAATATATAGACGAAAAACTTATGCACTTTTCACGCTCTGGAGTTGGAGCCATGCTCGAAATTATCATATCGATGTGACCAGCCTTTAAAGATGGAATTAAGGCATAATAATCCATCTCTTTGAAACAGACTTTAGTGCCAAGCTCTTTTTCCAAAAGCTTTGCCAAATCAATGTCAAATCCAGCAAGCTCACCATTTTTCTTGAATTCAAACGGTGGATAATCTGGGGAAACTCCTACTGTAAAGCATTTTTCGCTCGGCTTATTGCCCCACCCGATGTGCATGTAAACCACTGCGGCAAGTGAAACGACAAAAAGCGAAGCTGTTAAAGTTGATTTCTTCATAATTCTCTCCTAAAATGCATAAAATAAACATTAAACAACTGTAACGGTTATATTATTACATTTAAAATATCTAAAATCAACAAGATATGCACGTAAGGGCAAAAAAGACGCATTTTATGCATTTTTTGAGGTTTTTTATGAAAGTTTCGGACCAAAATATAATAAACGCGCTTAAAGAAAACGACTTTAAAGACCAAACAGAGCTTGTAAAATATCTTGCATCAAAGGACATGGAGATTACTCAGGCCGCTCTATCACGTAGATTAAAACGGCTTGGTGTACGAAAAATGGAAGGTATCTACAAGCCAACACTTGGTGTTGTAGAAGATATTTTCACAAAGTGCGTTCTGGACGTTGTTACCTCTCCACCAAACCTTGTCGTTGTCCACACAACTCCTGGTTTTGCAAACACATTTGCATATTTTTTGGACGAGCGAATCGAAGAAAGACGATCCGAAGATACTGAGGGAATTTTCGAAGATATAGCCGGCACCATCGCAGGAGACGACACAGTTTTTATAGCTGTTAAAAACACAAAAAAATTAGAAGACGTTTACAGCGCTATGAAAGATTTGGCTACAAAGGGAGTAGACACTCTGTAGCCCTAAGAGGTAGCCACATTGTCTCTCCAGTTTTTTGCAAGATTAACCTTTCTCTGAAAAATCTCCGAAAGTAATTTGCCAGCCAAAGTATTGTTTTTACCTAAGCATTCTGCAATCTCATATTCAGCAAACAGGTTGTCATGGCACCTCTGAATCATGTTTGTAGAACTCTTTTGTACGTTACCTACTAAGATAACGAGAGATCTCATCACTTGCACTTCCGCAATGTCAAGATCATTTTCTTCAAGCAAATGTCGTGCAAATACCACTTTGGGAAATACCCACATAGGCTTAAGCTCAATCGCCTTCAAAAAATGTTTATCAATCAGCTCCTTCTTGGCCTTTTCATCTTTCAATATGCGCGCAAGTGCAAAATGGCATTCAGCATGGTCTGGACAAACGTCTATCGCCTTAACAAATAACTCCTTAGCTGATTTCTTGTCATCAAATCTGTTGAAATATTCTTGTGCCAACCAAAACATTGCGTCAATATTTTCAGGCTCTATTTCCAATGCCTTTTTTAGACATTTGACCGATTCTTCCGGATCCCCTATGGAAAAAGCAGCACAAATCGCACCCTTTTCAACAAGCACTTCAGCACTATTTGGATTCTTATTTATTTTTCTATCAAGTACTACCAACCTTCTTTTATATGCCTCATTACCCTTAAAAGTTGATCTTGATAAACGCCCGAAAAATCCTTTGATTTTACCACTAGCCCAGTGAAAAATACGCCGATGATAATAAAACAACACCGCAAAAGCAAACGGCCACACATGACTGAATAAAAAATTAAAAATCTCATAGACAGCAAAAGCGGTATTTGTGAAAAAAAGCCCAATATTAGACACTTTTCCCATGGCTCCATGAATGGTCTTTTCACAAGAAAATCTTGTATCGAAATTGTGCGAATCTGAAAAGTTTTCTAGACTGCCGCAACCAGTGCCAACAAAAAATACTAGAAACAAAGCAGGAAACATGGCCTTCAAAACAACTCCCCTCCCAAAACGAAAACATCAAATCCTCGATACCGTGAGCTTATCAAAAAGTATTAAGGCAATTTTGAAGTGTCAAGACGTTTGGAGCTGTAATGTGCAGAGTTGGTGTGCTGCCTTACGCTTGTTTAACCAATCAAAAAGCCGTTCGAAAACACGTTCTCTGCCTGGTGTTCTCCCAGTTATCATCTCTTCATAATACTGTTCGATCTTACTTTTCGGTTTCGGAAAGTCCATTTTTTTAAAAAGATTACGAGTTTCTTCTAAAACCCTCTCTGCCGCTTCAAAATTGTTGTTTTCAGAAAAATAATAACTTAACTTGATTCTTGGAATTAGC
>JBHPCE010000014.1:0-20809 GCA_042576345.1 Candidatus Babelota bacterium
GGGATCTTTTGGGGATCCAATTTTTGTTCTAAATCGCCTTTGTTTAAGGCAATAACAACTTTTTCTTTGTGCTTTGATATCAATTCTTTATATGGCCGAACATCTTTTGTTTCGTGTTTTTTTGATGAGTCTAAAAGTAAAACCACAATATCCGCACGATTTGCCTCATCAAGACTGCGTGAGATACCTTCTTTTTCAATCTTGTCTTCAGATTTTCTAAGACCTGCAGTGTCTATCAATCCCCAAAACTGCCCATAATCGCTGGTAAATGCTTCAATACTGTCTCTTGTGGTGCCAGAGATGTTGCTCACAATGGCCCGATTTTGTCTGAGCAGCGAGTTAAAAAGAGTAGATTTTCCAGCATTGGGAGAGCCAGCGATCACAATTCTAATTCCTTCGCGAACTCTTGCTTCGTTAGAAGCACTTTTTATAAGTGGTTCTAGATATTTTTCAATTTCGTCGATTTTATTTGTGAGAAGTTTTGAAAAGCCGGTGTCTCGTTGTTCTTCTTCCAAAAACTCGAAACCGGCTTCAAAAAGGCTTACAAGCTCTATAATCTTTTTTTCTATCGTATCTAGATGCTTGGAAAGGGTTCCTTTGAGTTGAGCCATAGATTTTTGGAGCGCAACTTGAGTGTTTGACTTTATTATGTCGTGGACTGCTTCGGCTTGAGAAAGACTAATTTTCTCATTTAGAACTGCCCTTTGAGTAAACTCTCCGCCTTGTGCAGACCTGGCGCCAGATTTAATTGCACATCTAATTATTTGGTCGATTATCCAGGGGTTGTTGTGGCACGTGATTTCAACCGTGTCTTGCCCCGTGTAGGTTTTTGGCCCCTTCATAAGCAGGAAAAGGACTTCGTCAACATCGTTTGAGTTATTCACCACGAAACCGTGATGAATTGTGTGAGATGGTAAATTGGATATTCTTTTGCCTGACGAAAGCCGTGAAAATTTACTTACGACATCAAATGATCCAACTCCCGATATTCTCACCATTGCAACGGCTCCTGAGCCTCTAGGAGTACATAAGGCGACAATTGGAATTTCGTCATTTGATAAGTTTTTAAAACTTCTAGTCATTAGGTATTATCTAAATTTTTAGGATTTCGATTCTGAGTCGATGTGAATCTTGAATCCTCGCAGTTTTCTCTTCAGCTCACGTTTTAGTATTTGGAAAACGAGGTAAGACATTGTGGCTCTGAGTGCGCGTTCGCTTTCAGCCTCGGGCAGTACCTGGTCACATATCGTTACAAAAAGGGTTGTCGAACTTGTACGTGTTTTAAGTTTCGCATCAACCCCCAGAGTAGAGATTATACCTTTGATTGTCGTTGTTGTGATTTGGATCATTTCGTCGTTCCAATTGGCTGGTTCTTCAATTTTTGGCCTGCTTTCGATTTTTTTCTTGGGGGTATGATTTCGTTTTTCGGTTGAAGAGCCTTTGGGTGGACCAAAAGTTTTACTTGGCCTTTCTGAGGCTTTTTCTACACGTGATAACTCACTTACGTTTTTTGATTCGTAAGATAAGGAAATAACGGTATTTTTCTTTGTTATCCCAAAAAATCCTTTTTCCCCAAATTCTAGTACTTTTACACAAAATTCTCTTGGTTTGCCGACGGCTTCCCAAGCTAAAGACACAGCTCTTTCAACAGATGTAGCTTCTTGTAATATCGATTTCATATCAAAAAACCTTTGCAAAGTTTGTACAAATTTTTCATCAACAGGCGATTCGCGTGATTTTAGGCTTTAAAACATACATAAAAAATTATTCGACAAAAGCCTTTACGAAGAATCCTCCAAAAGAAAAAGCCCTGTTTTTCAGGGCAAATTGTTAACACCATAACCACGAGCATTTCACTTTATGCTCGACAACTTGGAGCGGGAAACGGGACTTGAACCCGCGACCCTTGCCTTGGGAAGGCAATGCTCTACCAGCTGAGCTATTCCCGCACTCAGAGAAGCCCTTTTCCAAAGTGCCTTTGAAATCAACGTACTGGGATTTTGAAAAAATATGGAGCGGGAAACGGGATTTGAACCCGCGACCCCTGCCATGGCAAGGCAGTGCTCTACCACTGAGCTATTCCCGCATTTAATTCATACTTTTCACAGCTCATTCCTGAAGACTACTTTTCTGCCAAACAGTTGTCAACCCCGTCTAGCAATAAAACAATTTTTTGATGCATTTCGTTTTATTTTTTGTGGTTTTGTGGCTATTTTTAGTTTTGATTTATTTGTTTTTCTCTTACCTTAGTGAAAGGGAATGGCTATTTTTCTTGATAAACAGTACGTAAATATGTTTATATTTATATCCTCTGTGTAGTGGCGGTAAGTGGTTTGTGAAACATTGTGAGGGGTAAGAAAGCAATGAAGATGAAAAAACTTATAATTTTGGCTTTATCAGCTGGCATTGGTCTTAATGCTGGAAAAGAATGTGCAAAATACATCAAATCTGAGGACGTGAAAAAAGGTGTTTTGAGTAAAGGAAGTGGTCAGTTAACCTTGGGTGGTACATTAAAAGAAGAATACACATATTCAAAAAATCCTGTGTTTTTAAACAGTGATTTGCCAGATTCATACAGCTATTCAAAAACAACAGTTGAATTGGAAGGTGATTACAGGTGGGGTAAAGAAAAATATGGTCACGATGCTATCATTGCACACTCAAAATTGAGACACAAAGGCTACTGGGGCGATGCAGAAAGTTCAGTTAAAACAGATTCAAATACAGTATCTGTAAGTGACACAACTCTTGGAGAGCACTACCACGCTTCCACAAAACCGTTTGTATGGTTTAAAGAATTGTGGTTATCGACAAGTGTGGATGCTTTGTGCAATGTGAGAAATGTTGGTACACACACCTTAAAAGCTGGATACTTTCCGTTCAAGTTTGGACGTGGAATTTCATTGGGTGAAGGATATGGTACTCCAAAAGAATTTCTAGGAGTTTACAACAGAAAAAACGACTACCATGCTCCCGGTGTGCTTTATTCAGGTGATGTTTACGATGGTAAAGTTGGATATGATTTCTACTACGCCAAATTCGAAGATAACAGCACTAGTCCAAAACAGACGTTAGAACAAACAAAAGCTCATAGACTTGATTTAACCGAAGACAAATCCTGGAGAGGATCTGGTAATGATGATGAGTTGTGGGGTGTACAGCTTAGACTAAGTCCTAGCGAAGGCGGTGTCCTTGGCAAGGCGATAGTTTCTCCATATCTTTTCGTAAACATTGCCAGGGATAAAAAAATAGAAATGGTTGCTGATAGCCGAAGTGATCTCATCACTCTTGGTTGTGCGATTGAATATGAATGCAATGGGTTTGAGTGCGGTGGTGAAGTTGCGTTCAACCGTGGAAAAGAGCATGTTTATGGAATTGATAGAAATACAACAGCCATCCTCAAAGATTCTGACACTGGAGTATTAACTGAATACTACACACACATCTTGACTTCAGCAGGAGGTTCGATGGCCCCAGCAGTGTTAGACTTAAAAACAGAACTTCAGTCCGATCTTCATAGAGACGAAACCTCGTTCACAGCTGGTAGCACAACATACTACAATGCTTCGAACAGAACCAGGGACTCATACAACAACAAATATCGTGGATGGATGGGCGTTTGGGATATTGCATATACCTTACAGCGTCCACAGCTTAAAATGGCCGCATGCTGTGGTTGGGTTACAGGTGACTCCAACCCGAATGCTACAGAAACTGACAAAGAGTATCGTGGCTTTGTAGGCCTGAACGAGCTTTACAAAGGCAAGCGTGTGACGAGTGTGTTTGTTCTGGATGGAAGAACACTAAAAAGGCCTTTGACTTTCAGTGAATACGATAACAAAATGCAGTTTGCTGGTGAGGATGGATCCTTCACAGATCTTCGATTTGTTGGTTACTCAATGAGCTATGTAATCGAGAAGTTTAAACACAAAAACCCTCTCATCCAAACTAACTCGATTTTGTTTTGGAAAGACTATGAGCAGTTTAAGGCTGTCAATGGCACAGTTTCTGAAACTGAAAAGGCAAGCAGGTTCTTGGGTGCAGAATTCAATGTTATCGCCAAGGTTGATCCTCTAGAAAATATGACTGTTTCTGCATGTGGAGGCGTGTTCCTTCCTGGTGGATATTACAAAGATATAAAAGGAACTCAGGTAAGAGCTGATCAGTTTACCGATTTAGACGTTGCAGACACCCAGAATGTGGATTCGACAACATACAGAATTGGTAACGATGTTGCGTACTTCTTCAAGATGGCTGTAGAGTACCGATTTTAAGTTAAAGTTTGTTCTTCCAAGATTTAACATCAGGGTTTTAGTCGGGCGCAGGGTTCACCTGCGCCTTCTTTTTTATTCACAGCTTAGGAATTATTGTTAAGCTAAAAACTTGGAAGTTTAGTAAAGGATTATAATTTTGTATTTCCGTCAGGATGTTTTATGGATTTTTTTGGTAGATCAGCGTATTGCGGAGAAGTGGAAGAAAATTTAGTTGAAAACCAGGTTAGGCTTTGTGGTTGGGTGGAAAAAGTTAGAAATCATGGTGGTTTGATTTTTATAGATTTGCGAGACCGTTCTGGAATCGTCCAACTCGTTTGTAAACCTGAAGAAAAGGATGTTTGGAATATTGCAGAAAACGTTAAGAATGAATTTGTACTTGCCGCTTATGGTACGGTTTTGAGGCGCGCTCCAGAGGCTGTTAACAACAAGGTAAAAACAGGAAAGTGGGAAGTAGGTGTTCAAGAGCTGAAAATCTTGGCTGAGTCAAAGGTGCCGCCATTTCAACTCTCGGAACAGGAAAAAATTTCTGAAGAAATGCGGCTTTCATACAGATATTTTGATCTGAAAAGTTCGAAAATGCAGGAAAATATAAGGCTTCGACACAAAGTTATCTTTGCTATGCGCAAGTTTTTGGATTCAGATGATTTTTGTGAGATCGAAACTCCTATACTTTCAAAAAGTACTCCAGAAGGGGCTCGGGATTTTTTAGTGCCGTCACGGATGCATCCGGGAAGTTTTTATGCGCTTCCTCAATCTCCACAAATTTATAAACAGCTTTTGATGGCTTCTGGCTTTGAAAAATACTTTCAGGTAGCGCGTTGTTTTCGCGACGAGGATCTGAGGGCAGACAGGCAGCTTGAGTTTACACAGCTTGATATCGAAATGTCCTTTGTAAATGAAGCGGATGTTCAGGCTTTATGTGAAAAATTGGTTTTGCAGGTATTAAAAGATGTTGGGTTTAAGGCTGTTTCGGCGCCATTTCCGAAGTTGACTTATAAGGAAGCCTTTAGCCGCTTTGGATGCGACAGGCCAGACACTCGTTTTGGCATGGAAATTAAGGATATCACAAAGGTTTTTGAAGGAACCGAGATCAACTTTCTCAAAAGGACAATTGACGGTGGCGGAAAAATTGGGGCTATTTGCGTCAAAGACCAAAATTTTTCCAGAGGGCAACTGGATAAGTGGTGCGAATTTGCCACCGAAAAGTTGGGTGCAAACGGACTTTTGTATTTTAGACAAAAGGATGGTGACAAAATTGACTCAAAAATCTCAAAAATGCTTCCGGAAAATTTTTTGGATTCAGTCAAGCAGTGCGTGCCCGGATTTGAGTCAGGAGACGTTCTTTTTGCTGTTGCAGGCAATTATGATTTCACTTGGACTGTTCTTGGAAGGTTACGTTTGGAGATGGCAAAACAGCTGGATCTGATCGATGATTCTTTGATGAATTTTGTTTGGGTTACAGATTTTCCAATGTTTGAGTGGAATGAAAATGACAAGCGCTTTTATGCCATGCATCACCCATTTACAATGCCAAAGGGTGATTTAATTACAAAAAATATGAGAGATTTGACTGCTAGAGCCTACGATTTGGTTCTCAATGGTGTTGAGATTGCCGGAGGATCGATAAGAATAAATACCGCTGAAATGCAGAGACAGGTTTTTGGTGTGCTTGGGATGAAAGAAGAGGAATACAACGAAAAATTTGGGTTTCTTCTCAAAGCACTTCAGTACGGTTTTCCGCCACATGGTGGTATTGCATTTGGGTTAGATCGCCTTGTAATGATGCTTGTTGGAGAAACTTCTATCCGCGATGTAATTGCATTTCCAAAAACAACTGCAGGTGCTTGTTTGATGATGCAGAGCCCATCTGGAGTCAGTGAGGATCAGCTGAAAGAGCTTGGGCTCAGGCTCAAAAAATAATGCAGCTTCGTCTGCCCCTTTTGCCAATTTTTTCTCGAGCACAATTGATAATTTCATTGCTTTGATCTTTGCTCAGCTCGGCTAAGAGTATTTTTTGTTCCTGGGAAACAAAGCAAAAAAGATTGTGATTTGTTCTATCAAACTCGAACATAAAGTCGTGGAACAAAAAATTGATTTTATTTTTTTTAATATCCACGTATCCTTCTAATTTACATTCTCCTTTAAGCAACTTATGTATGTATTCCATTCGTTCTTTTGGAAAATTTTCATTTTCGATTGTTTTTTTGTATTTCTTTATATTTTCAGCGGCGAGTTTTCTAGCTCGACTAATATTCTCCGAGCTTATATCCCTCCATGTTGAATTTTTTTCGGTTAAGTTAACCTCTACAAAAGCATTCAACGGATGAATGCTCATAAGGTGGTCACCAAATGAAAATTTGATGTAGATTGACATTTGGTCGTGAACAATTTCAAGGTACCCTGGAAAGCGCCACTCACTTTTTCCCAACTTATTGAAGAAACTTGTAAAGATATCGTTAGAATCACTTTCAAAAACAGCATCTTCTAAAACCAAGAACATTGTCAGCGAATCTTCGCGGCCAGATTCTTCTAAAGAAGTAGCAAAACATGAGTTTATAGCCAGAAGCGCCAGTGCCACACATTTCAACTTTTTCATGAACTCCCTCCTCCATATGCGGGTTGGTTTAACAGATAAACCGCGATATTTTTACCACACAGTGGAAGATTTGCCAATGAAATTTCGATGTTAGACTGTTTTAAATACCAAAAAAAACATTGTTGAACTCGGCAAAAGCGGCTTTAGAACATCTCTTTGTTGAGGTAGTTAAAGAAGTTGTTTAAGGTGGGTTTTGTAGTCCAATTTGTGTTTTTTTCGATCAAGAATTTGTAAAAAATTGTGGAGAGAATGATCAGCTCAATAAATATTGTAAATTTATGCTTAGAAGGTCTTTTCCAGCATGAAAATGGGTACTTCAATATAAAAACGGGAAAATACAAGATTGATTTCTTTGAGTGTCGTTTTGCGCGAACATACGCCTTTACTACATGCAAAAACAGCATGGCAGAAGTTGCTACAACAATCGCATCGCTTAAAAGAGTGTTTTGAATAAAATATAGAGTATACTTTTTAACTTCATCTTCGAATTTTAGAGCTTCTTCAGTTGCCGATACTTCAGAGTTTTCAGACAAGTTTTCTGTATTTTTTTGTATATTTTCAGGTGGGATAAGGTCAGGTTCCTCGCTGTTTTCTTCTTCTGAATAGTCAGCCTCATCTTCATCAAATCCTTCTTCCTCTTCAAAATATTCATCCTCATCGTCTGTGCTAAACTCACAATCATTTTCTTTTGTTTCTTTGTATTCTCTGCCTCTTTTGCAATTTTGGCTTTCTTCCTTTAAAACTTTAATAGCATCTACAGAAACAATCTTTTTGCCTTTTTTTACCTTCCATTTTTCTACAGGCTTTCTGAAATCGTCATCAGCCTTTGTAAGTTTTTTAGACCTCAAATCAAGGCAATAGATCCTTGGATACACTTTTTTTTTGTTTTTCTTTAAAATTTTAAAAAAAACTAGGTGGTAATTTCTGGAAAAACATCTTTCCCAAAGTCGTAGATCAATGTAGTTTTTCTTTTCAAAGCTTGGGCTAGTCTCCCTCAAAAGGTCCCATACGGTTGTTTCTCCTATGTGCCAGAGGGGCTCATTCTGGCTTGAAAGGATATGCGTAAAGCTGAGAATTGAAAGTAAAATGCTAAATAATTTTGAATATGACACTTTGAGGCCTGAAAATTCGTTTTAATAAAAACAATGGAGTTTACAGCAGTTTAAGGTTTTGTACGCTTCAAAATAAAGAGCCCGCGCCTATATCGCGGGCCCCTTTTTTTAGCGAGACGTAGTAAATTTACTCGCCGGTTTCTTCTGTTGTTCCCCATGGCTCATTGACCTTTGAGCTGAACCATTTTAAGCAATCAAATCGCTTAGTCTGATTCAAAAGAGCACTTAGAAGCATAATCGAAACGCCGGCATAGAGTATTTTAGCATTTTTAATGTTTTTAGCTGTAGGAACAAAGTGTTCTAGTGTTCTCATCAGCGCATACTTGAAGCTAACTTTTTGTCCGTCTGTATGCCGTTTTCTTAACTCGCTCAAAAACAGGTGCAAGAGGCCAACTGTTGCGGTTGTTCCACCTACAAAGAGCACATCATTTGAAAGTATTTTAAACCATGGTGCAGAAGGTGGAGGCGAAGATGGTAGCTGATTTGGATGTGGATGTGATGGGTCTAAGTGAGCATCTTCCTGGTCACTTGAATCGGGTGACAGATCATCGGAAAACTGTGGCGCACTGCTAAAGTTCATAGGGTCTGAAGTGCTAGAGCTTGCAGATCCATCTGAGCTGGGTGAAGCCGAGCTGCTAGGAAATGAAGGACTGCTGCTAGTTGAACTGGTGCTTGATGAAGAACTTGAAGAAGATGAGCTAGAAGATGAAGAACTTGACGAAGTTGACGGTAAACTGCTGGATGACAATGCCGAAGCCGTTGGAGCAACGGGACTTGGTGGTGGTGCATGGGGAATTTGTATATCGACCTTTATCGGAGTTTCGTCACTCTTATTTTCCGAAGCTGACTTATCCTTTTTTTCACTTTTCTTTCTATCAGCTGCTGCACAATTTGTTCCAATAATTGCAAGTGCCAAAAGCACCAACAATGCAACATTACCTCTCCTCATCTCCATCCCTTCTCCCAAAGGTTTTGCCACGCACATCGTGGCACGAAAAACTTTACTTGCGCATTGTACTCATTTTTGAAAAGAGAGCAAGAGATAAATAAAATTAGCCCACCTCTTTTTTTTAATATATGCTTACAGAGATGGTTTTTTTTGATGTTTTAACGCAACTTTTATGGTAACAATGAAATTGAAATTTTGTCTTAAAGATGCAGTAGACGCTTTTAAAATTTTTGCGAATTATATTTTTAAAACGCGCTTTCTTTCTGTATGTTCGATTGCTTCGGTTACCCTTCTGATGCTTGATATTGGAATAGTATCTTCTATTCCATCACTTTTCAAAAATTTGGTGGAAACTTTAAATTCTGGTAAAAGTGCTGGGATGATAACACTATTTTTTTCGGCTGCCTGGGCATCAGAACTTATTCTGCGTTCACTTCAGGAAATTGTATTTTTCCCCGTTATTAATGAAGCTGTCAGGGACATTAAGCGGAGAACTGTAGAGAAAGTTCATAAAATACCATTTTTGGATTATCAAAATCTCTCGACATTCAAAATAATTAGCGCTGGAAAAAGAATCAGCGGAAGCACCAGAACAATCATGAAGTTTGGTTTTTTAAAGCTTGTACCTTCCATTATAAAATTAATAATCTCAACATTCATCGTCATAAAAGTTGGCAGTAGTGCCTCATACGTTGTTCCTATGTGCTTGGCTGTGAGTTTTGTTTTTCTTTCAACTTTGGTGCAATGGTATGCAAAAATACGGGCTTTGGCTTGGAAAATTACTGACGATCTTGCAATCGCCATGGGAGACAGCATTTTAAACACAAAACAGGCCAGGGCAAGTTTAGACTTTGAAATGAGGCGTGTAACCGACTTTATCAACACAGAAGCAGAACTTTGGCAACAAACAAATAATCGTCAGCACCTTGTTCAAATTTTTTTAACAGCTCTCAGCGGAATATCTATTTTTCTAGCCTTGCTTGGAGGTGTGTATGCCGTTTTTAGCCAAAAAATTAGCATTGGAACATTCATTCTACTCAAAGGACATCTGGTAGTTATATTTATGCAACTTCGGGGAGTCTCTTCCCAAATACAACGACTTGTAGAAGCCTGCGTGGATGTTAAAAAAATTGTAGATGTCTTAAAAATGCCAAACCAAGAAGATCGTCGATATGTTCCAGCAATAAAAACTACAAATTCTACGGCTATTTCTGTCAGAAACATGAGCTTTGCATATCCTGGCAAAGACAATCTTTTTAAAAACTTTTGTATGGAAATTTCTAGGGGCGAAAAGGTTGGTTTGGTTGGTTCCACTGGATCTGGAAAGTCTACGCTGGCAAAGATTTTGGTCAATTTGATGCCGCCAAACACAGGAAATCTAAAAATTCTCAGTCCCCAAACACATCTGGTGCACCAAGAAACAAGACTTTTAAACGCCTCGCTTTATGACAACATCACATACGACTGTAAAAACGCTTCACACACCCAAATCAGACAAGTTTTACAAGAAATACTTCTTGAAGATTTTGTGTTTAATCTCAAAGATAAACTCAAAACAAGAGTTGGAGATTTGGGAATGTATCTTTCTGGCGGACAAATTCAACGCATAGCTCTTGCCCAAGCGATACTCAAGAAGCCCCAAATTTTAATTCTGGACGAAGCTACATGTGCTCTAGATGTTGGGAGTGAAAAAGAAATTATAAAGGCTTTGTACAAAAATATAGAGACGGTTTTGCTGATTTCTCACAGGCCGTCAACATTAAATTTTGCAGACAAAATCATTAAGCTTTAACAGGATGACTAAATTCTTGCCACAACGAGTAACAGCCATGTCCAAATGCTGCCACTCCTCCTGCCAACAAAAGCAGTATTGAGGGAGATTTGGCAATTCTTTTCCATACACGCCGCCAAACTTGGCCAGAAGTTATTTGTTGTGCGACTTCAGGGGATTGAGAATTTTTTATCATTCTTCTTTTTTCTGCTTGGTATAAAACTACGAAAAAAGAACCCGTTAGACCTAAACCTAGGGCTGCCTCTATAAAGGATCTGTTTTTCAGTACTTTGATCAGTCTTTCTTGTAAACTTCCTTGTTGTTGTTGTTGTTGTTGTTGTTGTTGTTGTTGTTGTTGTTGTTGTTGTTGTTCTTGCTGTTCTTGCTGTTCTTGCTGTTCTTGCTGTTGTTGCTGTTGTTGCTGTTTGTGTCGTTTGTGTCTTTCTTTTGCTTTTCTCTGAAACTCTTCATCTTTCTTTTTCTTTTCTTTCTTCTTTTTTACTTCTCTTTTCTCTTTATCCCTTTCAGCCAAATTTTTTGATTCCTCTTTTGCCCGTCGCATGTCTTCTCTTTCTTTAATTTCCGCTTCTGCTTTTTTCCTCCAATCTTCCTCAGCAGTCTTTAAAGAATGCAATTTCTCCACATCTCCTTCGCATATGACACGCGCCTTTTCTAAAAAGAATTCGAGTTGTTGCTGGACGTCCTGATGGCTCCCATTTTTCGCCTTCGTGTAAGCAGCAATAGCCCTAATAATAGATTTTTTTTTAACACCACTTTCGACAACCACATCACCTAAACAAGAGTCGGAATGACATGCTGTAAATAATGTTGTAAAACAAATTCTTTGATGTTGCAGCACAGCATTTTCCACAAAATGACCAAGGCAGAATGCCATTGCTTCGTCCAATTCTAGCCCTTCAGCCGAAAATAAAAATGTTTCTGCAGTTTCCTCGGATCCAAAAGTGTTAAGCAACTGCGAAAATTTATCTTCAACACGTCGTTGGTGTCGATTATACATATCACCTTTTAAAATTCCATCACGGTCTTTCCCTAGAGGCGTCTTCGCTAATAGTTCTATAAGTGCAACATATTCTTGTTCTTCCTTTTCTTTACGCTCTTGATGTTCTTTAATTTCACGTTCCAATTTACGTGCTTTAGCTCTTTCTTCAGATTGTATTCTCTCTTTGTGCTTTTGTAATAGATATCTTTTCTCTTTTGCATCCGCAGTTTCTCCTATCGGAGGCGGTAAAGCTGAATCTTCTTCACTTGTACTATCTAATTCAGGCTGTTCACGTCTTTGTTTTTTAAGACACTCAAGTTCTTTTTGCTTTTCTGTAAGTTTGTGTTTAAGAGAATCAATTTCGTGTTTATGCTGATCTTGAAATTTTGGTGGACACGTTTGATTTTCCTTAAACTTAATCTTTTTCTTAATATTTGCTATTTCTCGATTCAGTCCATCAATTGCTTGTGCATAATCGATTAGATAACCAGTCGGACTCCGACTTTCTGCCGCCTTCACATTAGTAAGAAAAAATGGTGATGAAGCTAGGAATAGCAAAAATGTACTTTTAAAAAACTTCATAATTACGACCAATAATCTACTTTAAAATCAAATCAAGCAACATCTTCCATGTACCATTATACCGAGAGTTTGCTAAAGGTCAAATTTTAAACGATTATAGCTTTTTATTTATATTTTAGATTTTTAAATCCTGCACATCTATGCCCATTTCGCTGAGCCTGTCCCTGATGGCGTCGGCTGTTGCCCAGTCTTTACTTTTGCGCGCTTCATCGCGCTCTGCGATAAGTTTTTTGATCTCTGGGCTTTCTAGAAGGGCCTTTTGGTGAGTTTCTTTAGCCGTTTGCCCAAGGTTGAGGCCTAGAATTTTTGTCACCAGAAAGTGGACAAGAGATTTAATGTCTGTGGATTTTTCTATTTTTTCTGCATTTTTAAAGATCAGCCCAAGCATTTTTGGGGTGTTAAGGTCATCACAAAGGCTTTCCATAAGTTCTACTAAAAAAGGCTCACTTTGCGTGAAATCTCTTAGCGAGGGCGCTTTTTCGTGATTTTTTACCTCAGACAAGAGCGTTTTTATTTTTTTAAGTCCTTTTTCGGCCGTCTCTATGCCGTGATTTCCAAATTCAATTGGTGTGCGATATGAGTGAAGCAGAAAATAATATCTGAGCACAGAAGGATCAATTTTTTCCAAAACAGATTTAAGGCTCAAAATATTTCCTATGGATTTGGACATTTTGGCTTTGTCCAAATTCAAAAGTGCGTTGTGAAGCCAATATTTGGCTAAAGGAAAACCAAAAGCGGCTTCTGACTGAGCAATTTCGTTTTCGTGATGTGGGAAAATTAGGTCAGCACCGCCGCCGTGAATGTCGATTGTTCCTTCAAAAGCTCTGTTGATCATTGCCGAGCATTCCAGATGCCAGCCTGGCCTTCCATGTCCCCACGGGGTTTCCCAAAATTTTCCTTCAGAATTCCCTTTCCAAAGTGCAAAATCGCCGGGATTTTTCTTGCCCTGACGAACTTCTACGCGAGATCCTTCCAAAAGTTCATCCAAATTTTTACCGGAAAGCTTGCCATACTCGGGAAAACTGGAAACATCAAAATAAATATCCTGGTCAATATGGTATGCATTTCCCTTTGCCAAAAGGCGTTCCAGGAGTTGTAGCATTGGCTCTATACTTTGCGTGGCCCTGGGTTCGATGTCAGGCTTTAAATTCCCCAATTTTTCCATCTGCTCGTTGTAGTCGTCGATATAAATTTGTGCGATATCAAGGTAAGACGCTTCGTTACCAGCTTGCACAGCTTTTTTTAGAAGCTTGTCATCAATATCTGTCAGGTTTCTTATGTATGTTGTCTCTAAGCCTAAAAATCTGAGTGTTCTGACGAGGACATCAAAATTAACGTACGACCTGCCATGACCGATGTGAGAGTAATCGTATGGAGTTATCCCACAAACGTATACAACAGTTTTGCCAGGATTGACCGGTTCAAAATCTTCTTTTTTTCGACTTAAGGTGTTATAAAGTTTCAATTTCACTGACATTGCTCAATTCCTAAATCTTTTGGTTTTTTTGCTACTTTTTCTGTTTTATCTTCATCCAATGCTTGATCAAAAAGCGCTTGCGCCTTTTCTAACAACTGTTCGATTTTATCATTTTTGAGATTTTTTGTAGCAAAATAGGTTTTTAAAAGATCTGTCACATCCATCTCACTAGTCAATTTTGCCCTTTGAATTCTTTGTGGAGGTGTGTGAACGGGGGGTGATAGAGGCCAAGTGAAAAGCTGAATAACAGGCTCTTTGAAGCTTAGCCAGGTCAACTCTGTCGGAATGATTTTCTGGAAGGTGATACACAATTTTTAAAATTGAGTTTTTAATTTGTGCTTTTTTTACGGCTTCTACAAGTTGATCTGTTTGGTTATGTTTTGGATCAATTTCATGCTCAATTTTTATCATCGGCCTTGTTTGCAGCGTTATAAACTCATATGTGCAAGATTCATTACCAGCATTTTTGGGATTGATGGAGACAAGGCAATAGCCTTTTTGGTCTCTCATTTCTCCGAAATCTACAGCTTCTGTAGAACCTGAATATACGATGGGGATTTTCCCTTTTTTATTAAGGTTTTGGTGTCTGTGGAGGTGGCCGAGTGCCACGTAGTTGAACGGAGGGATGGCAAGTTGAGATGGAAGTAAAATTGGATCGGAGCCGAAAACTGCGCGCCGCTCAGAGCCGGAAAATAGTCCGGTACTGACGGTTAAATGCCCTGCAAGAACAGCAGGTACTTTTTTGTCCAATTTTGAGGCCATATCTTTAATTATTACGCCCATTTGCTTAGATATGTAGTCTGTTAAGGTGTTTACGTCTTTGAATCGATGTTTTTCGTTTGCGACCAAATTATGACGTGTTGGCCACGGCATTCCGGCAATTTGCACCAAGCCATTTTTCGTCTCTAAATTCAAAATTTCTGGTTTTGAAATAACATGAAGACCGCTAAGTGGAAGATCTGCAAAAACGTCTAGTGAATGTGCTTTGCCAAAACTGGCTGGAAAGTCGTGATTGCCAACAACAATAATAACGGGAATTCCGGTGCATTGAAGCTTTAAAAAAAGCTGAAGTAACAATTTCTGCTGCGTAGGTGACGGACTGGCGGTTTTGTACGCGTCGCCACAAAAAAGAAAAAAATCGACGTTGCGAGCAATTGCGTCATCGACACATACTTCTAAGCTTTTTTTGAAATCTAGAAGGCGAGTGTGGATTCCGGTTTTCGGATCGATTTTTCCGTAATTTTCCACTCCAAAATGGGTGTCTGCAGTGTGAACAAAAGTTATAGTTTTTTGTTTTTTCATGCAAATTTAGCCTGAGTTTGTTGTTTGAAACAAAGGTAAAACTCAACCGATTATCTCAAAATTTCTCTCTCTTGTCATCCCAGACTTGATTTGGGATCTAGATTTTTTTTACCAGAATATGTTTTGGTTTTAGGATTTATGGCAAAGAACCGATAGCTTGCTTCAAATTTCTCTCTAATGTCATCCCAGACTTGATCTGGGATCTAGTCCTTTTTTTTGTCAAAAAATATTTTGCTTCATAGGATTTGATTAAAACAGTTTCTGCTATAAATTCCTTATTCAAGCGCCTTTTAGAACAGAGCTCTTTGGGTTAAGCGGTTTAGATCCCAGATCGAGCCTGGGATGACAATGGACTAAAAAAAGCCGTAAAAACACCGCGTCCTAAAGATTTCCCTCGCCATAACAGGCTAAGAGGGTTTTTCTATAAATTCGCACTACTCACAAGGCAATTCTTTATGCTGAAACTTGATGCGCCTTGACCGCTGCATCTTTTTTGTCACCAGAAGCTTCTTTTGTAACGTGCGATCCGGACGGTACTGTTTTTCCGTCACAAATCTCAACAAAGCTTCCAACTTTTATATCATCTTCCAAGGTTGAATTTCCATGAAGGTGTGTAAATGGCGAAATTACGCACCTGTCTCCAACTTTACAGTCTTCAACAACACTGTGTGCGTGAATTGTTGTTTCGTTGCCTACAGTGGAATTTTTGACAATTGAGCACGCTAAAACTTTGGAATTTTTTCCAACTTTGGTGTTTCCCAGAAGCAAGGCTCCATTGCCTATGAAAGAGCCATCACCGATTTCAACACCTATGTCTACGTGTATTGTTTGTGCGAGTTCAAACCGAACGCCTCTGTCCATCAAGTCTTTCATGATTTCTGAGCGAGTGATTTGTTCCGCTGCCCAGAGTTCCTCTAGGGTGTTTACTCCACGAACTTCGTCGTAGGATCGGCTTATGAGGTTGACCTTAAGACCTGAGTCGTTGGCCATTTTGACTAAATCTGTCAAATAAAATTCTCCAGACGCGTTGTTGCTTTGAATAGAATCAATTTTTTCTGTAAGGAACTTCTTTGAAAAGAGGTATACCCCAGCGTTTATCCGTCCAACTCTTCGTTCACTCTCGTCACAATCTTTTTCTTCAACAATTCTCACACCGTTTGAATCTTCTATGATTCTTCCATATCCCGATGGTGTTGCCACAAAAGTGGTGATCAAGCTTACGGTTGCATTTGTTTTATGATGTTTATTGACAAGCTCTTCAAGCATATCGCTTGTTACAAGGGGCATATCACCGTTGATTACCAAAACATTATCTTTTTCCCACAAAGGTCTGGTGCAGGCAACAGCGTGACCAGTGCCTAGAGGCTCCTTTTGATATGCAAAATTAATATTTTTAAGATTATGTTTTGAAATAAGGCTGCTGAGTTCTGATGCCAAATTGCCTACAACAACTGTTGTTTCGAATCCAAGTTTCGAGAGAGTTTTTAGTGGATATAGGATCATTTCTTGACCACATATTTGAGTGATCAGCTTTGATGGTTGTCCACGAAAACGTTTAGATTTTCCAGCCGCCAGTACGACTGCATTTACTGATTGACGCATTATATCCTCGGCGCTCCTTTTTCCCCTGTTTCAGGGTTGTTAAAATTTCATAAACTCCGAACGAAAAACAAATTTTGAACAATATTATCACGGCTCATAGGTGACTTGAAGAACATAACATAAATCAACTTAAAGTTTTATATTTTAAAGCTATATGATATGCTCACTAGCATGAATTTCCCTATGGAGAGGTGGCTGAGTGGTTGAAAGCGACCGCCTCGAAAGCGGTTATCTCGTTAACACGGGATCGGGGGTTCGAATCCCTCCCTCTCCGCCAGGCTCATGAAAAATTTATTTTGTGTTTGAATCTGTAGCGTTGTTAAGAAGCCTGTCCGGCGAAGCCTTTAGGCGAAGACGGGCCTCTTAAATTAAGTAGTGGGAAGTTAGGGTTTTTCAGTGTACCTTCGTTCTTCGAACTACGCCCGGCACAGCCAGGAAGTAAGAAGCCTGCCCGGCGAAGCCATATGACAAAATTCCTTTAGCTTCTTACAGATTAGGGATTTGTGTTTGCAGTGTTTTGGTAGCTTATTTTTTAATCCATTGTCATCCCAGACTCGATCTGGGATCTAGTCCTTTTTTTGCCCAAAAAATATTTTGGTTCATGGAATCTGATTAAAGTAATTTGATTTGGAAGACCCCTATTCAAGCACCATTTAGTGTAAAGCGCTCTGAATTAAGCGGAATAGATCCCAGATCGCAGTCTGGGATGACAGTAGGGATAAATTTGAAACGAGTAGTTGGTTTTTGTCGTAGCAGCCCCTCAACTTCTCTTTAATCAAAAATTGGTTTCAAAATTATTGTGCCAGGAAATAGTTTTTTAACAATTTTTTTGTCTTTATCCTCGAAAATAAGCTTTACATTGGGGCCCGCATCGATTGTAAAAAACACGTTTGCAAGGTTTTTTTTTCGTGCTTCCCAAACTTTTTTAATGATTTCTACAGTTGTTGAGTTCCAGTATAAAATTGATGGCGAGGATGACAGCATGACTGCATGCAGCGCAAGGGCATTTTCTTCGGCTGTACGGGCAAGTAGGTCAAAATTTTTCTCCATGATTGCTTTTTTGATTGTTACAGATGATTTTTCGGCTGCCAAGATCCACTGTGAGTAAAACGGCGATGTATCTTTAGAATTTATCATTGCTGTTCTTGAATCTATATCTTTTTTTTGGGAGGACGTAAGCACAATCCCGATTCTAAGCGTAGGCAGGGTCGAGGCAATTTTTTCTGCAAAGCTGTCCATCCCATTTCTTTTTTTTCCTTTGTTCCAGAATACAAAGCCATTAAAAATAGATCTGCAGGCGCTCCCGCTGCCAATTCTTGCGATTATGGACAAGTTTTTCTTATCCAGTTTCCAGTCAAACATATCGTTGAGCGCAAAAGCGCAAGCCGCGAATCCAGAAGCGGAGGATGCCAGTCCAGATGCCGTTGGTATTTCGTTCTTGGTATGTACTTCGAAAAATGTTTTTTTTGTTTTTCTAAAATGGTCCAGAAAAGAGCTTAATCGTTTATAAAAGGGATCATTTTTGTCTACAGCAGTGTCATTCAACCAAATTTTGTCTTGGTCTTTGCCCAGTAAAATTTCGGTGGTTGTAAAATACGGCAAAGAAATTGAAATGCTGGACATGTCGGGGAGATTTAGATTTTTGTTTCGTTTGCCCCAGTATTTCGAAAGTGCGATATTGATCGGGGCTTTTCCATATCCGTTTATTTTTTTTGTCTCAAGGTGTGGAACTATATTTTTTATGATGCTTTTTACATCAACATTTGGCTTGCATTCAAAATGGTTTGACATTGAAAATATGTTGTTTAATATGGCTAAACCCAACATGAGAGCCCCTTTGTATGGAAACATATTTTGTAATCGGAAACATTGAAAATTCGCTATATTTTTGGCAAATCGATTATGGCCGGTGTATGACCGCAAAGCTTGACGAATTTGATGAAATCATCCTTTGAGACGCTTGTTGTCATGTCATTTCTCATTGGGTGGAAATTTAATGTTTCGTGTTCCATCATTTTTTCGTCAAGAATTACCGCAATCCCTTGGGAAGTTTGATTCAGTAGTGCAAATGGAGTTACAGAGCCTGGTTCTATGCCAAGTTTTTCCATGAGCATTTGTGGTGAAGCAAAAGAAAGTTTGCCAGAATCCACGATTTGCTGGAACTTCTTGATATCAAGCCTTTCGTGGAGCATGGATATCAGCCAAAAATCTCCCGATTTGTTCCTCAAAAAAAGATTTTTGGTGTGGGCGCCTGGAATTGGAGTGTCTATTTCTATTCGATCTTTTGTAGTAAATATTCTGTTGTGCTTGTGGTTTTTGTACTTGATGTTGTGTTTATCGAAGAATTTGAAAAGATCTTTTTCACTTTTAGCCAAAATCATTCATTTGCCCCAAAAAGCGTTTTGAATGTGCTCAACTTTGTAATCTTTTTCAGATTTGACCACTGTTATGACATCAAACCTTAGAACTTTGTTTATAATTTTCTTGTCTCGGATGTAGCACTTGGCGGCTTTAACAATTCTTTCTTGTTTTGCGCGCGTTACCACCTGAGAAATAGGAAAATAGGTTTTAGCTCGGGTTTTAACTTCTACAAAAGATACGATTTCGCCTTTTTGTGCGACTATGTCTACCTCTCCAAATCTGGTGTTGAAATTTCTTGCCTTAACTTTAAATCCTTTTGAGGCAAGAAACTTTGCAGCCAGATTTTCCCCAAAATTTCCAAAACTTCTTAGTTGCGTTGCCATATTTCTACCTATGCGAAAAGCCTGCCTCTGCTCATGAGGCCTTCTGCCATCCTTGTAAATTGAGATTCCGGATATTGAGCGATCAGAGTTTGGAGGTTTTGTGTAGCCAGTTTATCATCGTTTTGTTTTTGGGCCAACTTACATTCAAGGTACAAGATTCTGGGTTTTAGCGAAGAATCTTTATTAAGAAAGTTGTCCTTTAGATAAATGAGTCGGTTGGCTGCGGATTTATATTTTCCCCGCCGCAGGTAGGAGTCGTAAACGTGTATTTCTTTATCAATTAAACGTTCTTCACACGCAGCTTGAAGTTCCATGATTTTGTTGCGATTTGGTCTGCTGCTATCGCTCAAATAGTTCCGGCATAGATCGATAGTTTCTCTTGTTGTGGAAGCATCACATTCACGATTAATTTGGAGTGTTTGGTAATATTTTGCAATTATTGCCTGATAACGGGCATATTCAACTTTTTCATGTGACGGATAGAGTCTGCTGAAATGCTGGAAAAATTCATATGCGGAGTCGAATTTTTCTTCCTTAAGATATTGATCTGCAAGTCTGATTTTAAAATCTGGAATGTTTGGATGATCTGGGAATTTGGAAATCATTTTTTCAAGGTATGCTGTCACAGCATCAGAGTTATTTTCGTTGTTTGCCATTTCTACATCTTCTTTGAGGTCTTCGAATGAAGGATTTTTCTTTTTTGGATCTTGTTTTTGGCAGCCGACCAAGAAAATATAAATTGTTAGTACAAGAAAATGCGCATTTTTACGTGGATAATTCATGATAATTGTCCTCCAACAGCCACTCAATTTCTTGAAGCGTAGTTTACATATCCAGGGCAGTATACCAAAGCTACAATGATTACACTGTATACGATATCGCGATGAGTAAAATTTGTGAAATGCGTTTTTGCTTTAGATCGGCTTTTGTGCCTTTATAGAGGCTATAGGTGTCACCAAATCTACATTCTCTGTATTTTTAAAATTTGCGCTCATATGCTTTTTTAAATTTTTTGCCAGTGCATGTGCCAGTTCAATTGCCTTTTCTCCAGAAAGTCCTGTTACAAAAGGAATCCACCCCACCGCGTAGTTAACAAATTCCTGAGTGTTTTTAAATGTGCGAGTTTTGTGGACTGTTTTTGCTTCGATTTCGGCAAATCCTAGTTTTTCTAGTTTTTTTTTGTACTCACTGCTGGCCATCGCGTGCCAATTATTTTCTTTAACTGTGAACTGATTTGCCCACTCGGGAAGCTCAAAGATCTCTTCTATGGCCTTTGTGTTTCCGCCAGCTGTTTTGATTATCAACTGCCCACCAGGCGAAAGAAGTTGGAAAATTTTGTTCAGAACTTTCTGAGCGTCTGATATGTAATGAAATGCAAAGAAGCTTACAACAATGTCGAA
>JBHPCE010000015.1:0-20226 GCA_042576345.1 Candidatus Babelota bacterium
AGACATGCCATTAATCACTACATTTTAAAACTTGTAAAGGGTGGTTTTAAAGTTGCCGTATGTGATCAGGTTTCAAAACCTGTGCCGGGAACCGTCGTAAAGCGCAAAGTGACACGGGTTTATACTCCAGGTACTTTGACAGATGAATCTATGCTCGATGATCGGTCTGCGTCGTACATTTTTGCGTTTTGGCCGGGAAATGATGCTTGGGGTCTTGTGTTTGGGGAGCTTTTAACATCTCAACTTTTTGTAACGGGTTTACCAAAGGGCGATTATAGGCTTTTAGAATCCGAATTGGTCAGATTTCTCCCAGACGAGATTTTGATGCCTCGCGTTAAGTTATGTGAAAAATATAGTAAGTACTTTTCTTCTCAAGGATACCCTGTCAGTTTTGCAGAACTTGGAGTGAGAAATTTAGAGTCAAATCAGCTTTCGTTATTGTCTAAAAGTGGACTTGATGGAAATTGGGCTTCTGATGAATGGGTTCAGGGGTTTTTGCATGGGCATTTTGAGGCAAACATTCTGAACACATTAAAAGTGCGGCCGGAATTGGCTTGTGGTGTTGGTGTTTTAGGGAAATATCTTGAAAAAAACAACCCAAATGCGCTTGAAAATCTTCATGAGATTAAATTTTATAACTCTGAAGATTATCTAATTCTGGATGCTCCAACACAAAAAAACTTGGAAATTGTAAAAAATACGCAGGATGGAAGTCGACGCAATAGTCTTCTTTCGGTTCTTGACAGAGCTTGTACATCAATGGGCTCGAGGACTGTGAAAAAATGGGTTTTAAGGCCGCTTGTAAGTAAAAAATTGATTGAGCAAAGGCAAGAAATTGTCGAGGTTTTTAGTGGCTCTGCAACTTTGCTTATGCGTGTTTCTGAAATTTTAAAAGGTATTTCTGATTTAGAGCGGATTGTTGGGCGTTTGGCGCTGGACAGAGCTGTTGTAGCAGATTTTCTGGCACTAAAAACGTCATTAAAATTGATTCCTGATCTTCTGGCTCTTACGGACAAAGTTAAAGATTTGATGATGGGAAAGTCTTTGATTAAGCGAATGCACCACCTTCCTCAGGTTGTTGAACTTTTGGAGGCCAGCATAAGCGAAGACGGCGGATCAAGCCCGATCAAAGACGGTTTTGATTTTGAGTTGGACAGACTAAGAAAGCTTGTTAAAAACAGTCATTCTGCCATCTTGGAGCTTGAAAAACGAGAAATAAAAAAGACTGGAATAGATAGTTTGAAGGTTCGATATACAGATGCTTTTGGATATTCCATTGAAGTTACAAACACTCATGTAAAGCGGGTTCCAGAAGATTATGTTCATAAACAGACTCTTGTTGGTCGGAGAAGGTACATAACTGAAGAGCTCAAAAAACTTGAAGTAGAAATTTTGGAAGCAAGGGAGCGCATTGAAACTGTTGAAAATACAGTTTTTGCGAGGGTCAAATCAGAAGTTGCTGAGTTTTCTGGAGAACTCAGAGAAACAGCAAACGCTTTGGCCGTTTTTGATGCAGTACTTTCTTTGGCTCGGGTGGCCTATGATAACGGATACGTCAGGCCAAATTTCAACGAAAATCGTAAAATTTGCATAAAAGACGGACGTCATCCAGTCGTAGAACAGTCTTGTGAATTTGGAAAATTTATACCGAACGATGTGAGTTTGTGTGACCAAGAATCGCTTTGGATAATAACAGGCCCGAATATGGGTGGAAAATCCACATTTTTGCGTCAAGTGGCATTGATTGCTTTGATGGCACAGATTGGAAGCTTTGTTCCTGCAAAAAGTGCATCTTTGCCGATTTTAGACAGAATTTTTACAAGAATTGGCTCTGGAGATAATTTGGCTGCGGGAAAGAGTACTTTTTTGGTGGAAATGGAAGAGGCCGCAATTATTTGCCGTCAAGCAACAGAAAAAAGTTTGGTAATTTTAGATGAAGTTGGACGTGGAACGAGCACTTTTGATGGAATGGCTCTGGCACAGGCGATAATCGAATATATTTTCGAAAATGTCAAAGCAAGGTGCCTTTTTGCAACGCATTACCACGAGTTGACGCATTTACCTGAGAAATTTTCAGGTATTGCCAATTATTTTACGCAGTGTCATCGAGCTAAAGGCGGCATAACCTTTTTACACAAACTGGCCAGAGGATCATCTGAGGGCAGTTTTGGTATAGAAGTGGCCAAATTAGCTCATTTGCCTTCAAAAATAGTTTCCAGAGCACGTGAAATTTTGAAATCTATGGAAAATAGCGAAAATGTGGTCATTATGCCTGCGCAAAAATTGAATATCGATGTTGATGTTTCAGAATTAAAACGTGAACTAGATGCTTTATATTCATCGTTTTCAAAGATACGTGAAGTAGAGCCAGACGACTTAACTCCTCGCCAAGCCCATGAAATCTTAAGAGAAGTTAAAGAAGCGTTAAATTAATACCGCTTTTGCTAATTTTTTATAATTCTGTGTGCGTTTTTCATAAAAAAATAGTGTTTTTTTGATTTGTAGAGTCTGCCTTTTGAGAGCTTCAGAATACGAGTGTAATCTGGAGTTGTGGTGGGAAAGAGAGTGTAAATGAAGGGAAAAGGAGAAATCATGAAGAAAATAATCAAAAATCTTATGTTAATGTTGAGTGTTGCTGGAATAATGCCGGCTGTTGCAAGTGATATAGATAAAAGTCTTGCGCAGTTGAGAGGAACGGCTAGTCAGCTTCAGGAAACAGTTAAAGGTGTTCAGCTTGCAGCAAAACTTTTATCAAAACAGTACAAAACACTGAGTAGTAAGTCAGTTAAAGACGTTGTTAAAAAGAAAGTTGCGGATAAGGCAACATTAGCTGCTAAAGGTTTTTCTGGAGCTTGTGAAGATACAGCAACTGAGTTGAATGGCATTGTAAAAGAAGCTATGAAAAACGTTTACGCAAGTGTTCTTAAAGAATTGGCCACATCGTCTGAAAAAGTTGCACAAATGGCTGGTAGAGCAGTAAGTACTGGTGCTATGGAGATGATCAAGACAGCACTTGTTGCAAAAAGAACGGTAGATGTAGTTAAAGGTGTTTAGGAAGATTAATTAAATTTCCACACCCACACAGGGCGGGAGCGATCCGTGAGGATTGCCTCGCCCTTTTTCTTTTTTGTTGGTTCATTTTTATTGTTTTTTTTAAAAACCGTCGACCATCTCATTTTCTCTGTACCAAGAAAGAAATTTTTTCAATGCATTGATTCTGTAGCTGTATTGTACTGCCACAGAGGGATCTTTGCGAAGTTCTGCATAAGTTTGATCTGAACCGTTTGGCATAAAAATTGCATCGTATGGAAACCCTGGCTTATGGTCGAATGATTCTGGATGTACAATTTGTCCCTCGCATTTTCCTTCAAAAACGTATGGATGTCCCATATCATTCACAAATACCATGTGAAGTAAAAATATTGACCTGTCATGCGGTTTTACCAATTTCAGTAATCCTTCAAAGCCTATGCCCTCAAAAACATGTCTTGTCAGGGTTCCTGGAAAATTGCCGTATTTTTCAAAATAAATTCCAGAATCGTCTATTAGAAGAGGTTTATGGAGCCTTTCCCAGGCTCTCCTAGACTTGTGCATGGCTATATTTTTCTGGTCTTTTGTTTGAATTTCCGATAGTTCTTCTGAAAACTGTACTAATTCGATATCTGGCTCATTTTTTTTGATATAATCTGCAACTTCACTAAATTTTGCATTATTTTGCGTTGCGTAGTAAATTTTGCGCATTTAAAGCCTTTCTGGTGAAAAAAGTTTATAAAACATGCGTTTGTGGGTATGATATTAATTTTTTGCCCTTATTCCAAATTATTTTTTTTGTGTTGAATATATGATTTTAACGTAAATATGCGTTTTTAGCTTCGTTTGTGGTTTGAAAAATGGTTGTTTTGGGCAAGTTTTCAACTCTTAACCTCATTTTTAAGTTAAAATAGCTGATTTTTGCCCTGTGGAATTGGGCTTTTGTGCATTAAGAGCACTTGATATAAGATGGAGATGTGGTTGGGGAAAAAGCTCTAAAATCGATTCCCAAAATGTGTGGAAAAAGTTGATAAAAAGAAGGGTGAGATGATGAAGAAATTATTAAGATTATTTTTAGCCGCTTTAGCTCTTTTTTCAGTTGCGAGCAAAATAAAAGCTGGTCCTTTGAGCTTTTTGGAATCTGCGTCAACAAGTGTTAAGTTTCCAATTTATACGCCTAAAAAGGGTAAGTATACAGCTGAAGGTGCTTTGGAAAAGATTTCTGAAATAGACCCGGTAAAGTTCCTTTTTGCTGCGAAACAGGTGATTGACTCAAAGAAGGGTCGTCAAGTTTCAAATGCCATAGTTGGTTTTTCTAAGAAATTTGATGCTGCAGACTTGGCCAAGAAAGCTGGTGATTGTTTGAGGTTGATCAAGGAGCTTGATAACAAAGAGGTTCTCAAGAAGGTTGAAGAGGTTCTTGAAGGTATTAAAGGGTTGGATGCTGATAAAGTTGAGAAGGTTGTTGATTTCTTGACCAGAAAGATTCAGCGTTCGGACGGTAACGTTGTGATAAGAAGGCTTGCAGACTCGATGAGAAGTAAAGAGAGTTTTGAGCTTTTACAATTTGTTGTAGGTCTTATCAAGCAATATGGTCCTGCAAAGATGAATAGAATGATAGTTAACCTTTGTAAAGCGAAAACCACAACCGCGATGATAATGGCTGTTCTTGGTGGTATTGGTCCAAGAAATGCGATGAAGCTTAGAAGGTTTTATTTAGACTTTTCAAAAAAAACGAATTTGGACTACGTCTTGCACGGGTAAATAGCTGAGTATGATTAGATGAATGCCGGGTGAAAGCCCGGCATTTTTTTGTTGCCTTTGATTTCTAATTTGTTATCCTTCCACCGTTGTCTATTTTAAATTCACTTTTTTGGGGAGGAAGGTGCATGAGAAAAGTACTTTCTCTGGTTTGTTGTACTGTTTGTTTGTTTGTATCTAGCGGTGTTTTGTGTGATACAAAAACATCTGACGAGAGTGCAAAAAATAAGCTTCTAGAAAGTGTTCATATTAAAGTCTTATTTAAATCTTATGAGACCATCGCAGACAGGATTTTTAAAAATTGGGTGAAATTTGTAGTTGAAGAGCAGGAAAAGTTATCACAAGAAGCTCAAAAAGAGATTAAAGAAAAATTTGTTGGTCTTATCGACAGTATGCGCGTTGGTATAAAAGATAACCTGGATCCTGTTTTAGGTGCGTTAAAGGATGCAACGAAAGAAGAAAGTGTTGTGAATAATGTAAAATTTGCAGCGTTATTCAAACATCTTGTTGAATCCGCGGAAGAAAGAATACAGCTTTTCCGTTTTGAGTCACTTCGTGATATTCCTGAGATCAAGCCTTTTGGTGATAAAATTTTTTTAAGACTGTGTAATGACATTTTTGATGGAATTATCGAGTTTCTCAAAGATGAGAACAACAGAAAAGCTGTTACCGCGATTTTGTTGGAGGATTCTAAAAAAAACTGAAGAGTCTAAGAATTAAATTTGCCGTAAATTGGAAATCCCCAGCGAAACCAGCTGGGGATTTTTTACTGGTCGGAGTGACCAGACTTGAACTGGCGACCTCTCACTCCCTAAGCGAGTGCGCTACCAACTGCGCCACACCCCGTTTTTTTGTGTTTCACAGAACCTGGTCGGGACGGCCAGAATTGAACTGGCGACCTCTCGCACCCGAAGCAAGCGCGCTACCAACTGCGCCACGTCCCGAAAATGACACAAAAAAAATAGCGCAAATTTTATTTTTTGTCAGTAGTAAAAAGAAGAAAAAAAAGAAAAAATGGTGCGCCCGACAGGATTCGAACCTGTGACCTACGGATTAGAAGTCCGTCGCTCTATCCAACTGAGCTACGGGCGCTTTATGGTCGGGATGGCCAGATTCGAACTGGCGACCCCTCGCTCCCAAAGCGAGTGCGCTACCAACTGCGCCACATCCCGATATCAAAGAACTTTGCAGGCTTTAGGCCCTTATTTTTCTGGGGTGGATGACGGGGATTGAACCCGCGACCCTCAGAACCACAATCTGATGCTCTACCGACTGAGCTACATCCACCATCATCAGGTTTTTGTAAACCCTAACATAGGCAATTATAAGCCCATGAGCATAAAAAGCAAAGGCTAAGAATGTAAATCTTAAAAAAATTGCGTTTTATCGCTTATTTTAACCGTTTCACAACTGTGGTTTCATCCGTTACAAAATTTGTTTTAAGAAATTCTATGGTATTTTTACGTGTATCTATAGCCTCCGGCTGGCATTTGCTAGCCATGTGTAGCAGATTTATCATGTTAACACACGACTGAATTTGATGGTTTCTGGCAACACTTCTTTCTTGTTTTTCTTTAAAAGATAGCTTTTTACCCGTTTTTTCGTCGTATTCGTCTGATTTTAAGGGGTTATCTTCGTTTTCTTCCTCTTTTTCACGCTTTAATTCCGTTTCTCGCTGCCTTTTTGCTTCTTGCTCGTCAATCTTGCTTGTGAGCTCTGGCTTTTGCCCAGATCTGATTTTTTCGACCTCCTCGGCTGTAATGTGGTGTTTTATGGTCGACTCTTTTCCATAAAGTTCAGTTATCCATTTTGTTTCTTTTGCGGGGATCAATTTTGGTTTAATTGTGATGTCCGGGTTTACCCCTTTTTCTTGAATGGAGGTGTCGTTTGGGAGGAAGTAAAGCATTGTAGTCAATTTTAACGCACATCCATTGCTGACGGGGATTACCTCTTGTACCGATCCTTTACCAAAAGTAGATGTTCCAGCAATGATCACCATCGGGGCTTTATCTCTGGTTTCTTTATCTTCTGAGAGTTTTGTGGAGTGATATTCAAGGGCACCAGCCATAATTTCGGAGGCGGATGCTGTAAAATTGTTGATAAGAACGAAAATCGGCAGATGTGCCGTTGTCAAGAATTGCTCTTTCGTTGTTCGATATTCTCTGACAAGTTCATTTTTGTTGTTCCTGGTTGAAGTTATCAAAGAGCCTTTGGGAAGAAACAGGCTAGTCATATCAATTGCCGCGCCTAAAACTCCTCCAGGATTGCTACGTAGATCTAAAATTATGCCCTTGCATGAGCTGTCTTTTTGTGCCCTTTTTAAGAGATCTTTCATTTGGTTTGTAGAGTTTTCGGTAAAATTTTTAAGTATGAAGCAGTAAACATTTTGCTTTTCAAAATGATAGCAGTAGGAGCTTTGATCCTTGATTATGTCTCTAGTGACAACAAATTCCATTGGTTTTTTATCTCGAATAACTTTTAGCCTGACTTTGGTGCCCCTTTTGCCCTTGATTTTGTTGACCACTTCGTCCAGAGAAAGTCCGCGTAATTTTTCATCGTTTACAGCGACAATTTTGTCTCCAGCTTTCATTCCTGCTTTTTGTGCCGGGCTTCCATCCAGAACCTCAATTATTACGAGTGCATCATCTTCTCTTGGCTTTGCGATCATGCTGGCGCCGATGCCTGAAAATTTACCTGCGGTTGCATCCGTTATTTCTTCATAATTTTCTATGAAGGTTGAGTGGGAATCTACGCCAGATACCGAAGCTTTGAGAGCATCTTGTAGAAAACGCTCAAAATCCACGTTTCTGAATGACTTACTTTGAACCGTTGAGACAACTTCGGCGGTTGTTTTTAGCCATCTGTATATTTCAGCAGTTTGATCGGTACTTTTTTCATCCTTGGGTTCTTCTTTTTCTGGAGCTGAGATGGTTGTTGAGAGAAACAGCATTAAGGATGCTGCTGATAACGTCATTTTTCTTTTTATTTGTGTTGTCATTTTAATACCTTTTGGTTTGTTGAATTTGATGATGAGAGACGCTCAGATGCTATCTTACAGATGCTTTGAATGAGAAGAGTTCGTCTTTTGTTTTAAGGGAGATTTTTTGTGGAAAAATTTAGCCGGCAAAAGAGACAAGGTTTTGGGCTTCTGTTTATTTTCTTTGTTCTTGGCGTATGTTTTGCCTTGTATTCGCTTTTTAATTGGAAATATGGATATTTGCCCTACGAAAAAATATCTAGGGAAATTGAAGGAAAAAAAATAAAACTTTGTGATTTGCGCTGCAAAATAATAGATATTAACTACAAAATTTGTGAAATTGATAAAGCAGATTTTGAGTTTGAAAAGATGCTTAGAGAAGAGCTTTTAATGTCTAAGCCGCAGGAAAAAGTTTTTTATGTATATGACGATGCTTTGTCCGATGCGGCGTCTACATCAGTATCCTGAGTATGAGATTTAATTTTCTCGAGGCATTCAAATTCAT
The DNA here is from genome assembly GCA_042576345.1 of Candidatus Babelota bacterium. GTDB lineage: Bacteria > Babelota > Babeliae > Babelales > DAOVOC01. The sequence goes on from JBHPCE010000015.1 coordinate 8,274, forward strand.
CATCTTCTTTGGTCTCCTCTTTTTCTTCATACTCCAAATGAGAAAAGCTGTATGAGCTACCAATTTGTTGAGATTCGAGCTTTTGACTTTTACTGTCTTTTTTTTGGCTTATTTTTTCGTGTAGAGCTTTAAGTTTGTCGTCAATTGCCACAAACAATTTTTGTTGTTGATTTTGTTTATCAGTAAGTTGTTTTGTTGTTTCGGTTAAATTTTGATTTTTTCGAGACAGTTTTTCCAGTTTTTTTGAGGTGTCTTCTTGAAGTTGGGATTGTTGCTCCGAGAGCTTTGATTCCAATTCAGATAAATTCGTATGTTCTTCAGCTGCCAATTTTGATATTCCTTGTCTGTTGTGTTCGATGTGATCTTTTAATTCTTTTATTTTCTTTATTATTTCGCCAGCCATTGTTACTGAAGGTATAAGTAGAAGCAGCAGCAATAGCAGCTTTGTTTTTGTGAAAAACGGCTTTTTTTTATGGTTTTTCTCTAGTGATATGAGAAGTTTTTCTAGGTTTTGAGAATTTTTTCTCAAGAGTTCTAGAACCTTTTCTTGCACAGAATCTTTTTTTGAAAACAAGGGCGCGAGAAACACTGGTGGCTGGAATTGAGATTTTTTACTGCAACACCCAAATTGTTGTAATGATAATATTGCGATCAGTATACAGCTTTTATTGCATACCATTTATCTCCATTACAAAAACGAGAACCTTGCATATGTGTTGCACGAAACAATTCGTCCCACAGGATTTGATTCTTGAAGTGCAAGTTCTCCATGTTCTATATCTGCTAACGGCCATAAATCATCTAGCATATTTCTAACTACAAACGACGGGATTCCCGTTGCATAGCAGTTAATTATGAAAAATGTGGGTTTTGCAATCAATACTTTTTTCACCAACTTTAGAAGGGGGACGATGTCATTTTCGAATTTGAATATTTTTCCTTTAGGATCTCGACCAAAGGCGGGAGGGTCTAGAATAATAGCGTCGTATTTTGCTTTTCTTTTAACTTCTCTTTGGACAAATTTTGTACAGTCGTCCTTTATCCATCTTATTGGTGCTTCAGAAAGGCCTGACATTTCTTGAATTTTTTTTGCTGTTGTAATGGCTGGTTGAGAGGCGTCTACATGGCAAACTTTGGCTCCCTTCCATGCTGCTACCATAGTGGCCATTCCTGTATATCCAAAAAGGTTTAGAACGTTAAGGCTTTTTCGGCTTTTGGTTATTTTTGCACTCATCCATATCCAATGAGCGGCTTGTTCTGGAAAAACGCCAACGTTTTTTGAACCTTCTAGAGATATTAGAGTAGAGATTGCTCGATTAGATATACCACGTCCAGGTGGTGTGTATATGAAGTTGCAGCGACTTTCATCGAATTGTTTTTTCTTTTTCCAAGAAAAATTACCATCTTTATCGGGAGCATATTCGGCAAAATGGTCTTTCCATGGAGCCTCTTTGTGGGAGCTGTAAAGCAACGTTGAATCGTATCGCTTTATAAGGGAGAAACCAAATCGTTCCAATCTAAATTTATCGCCAGAATCCACAAGCTCGTATCCCGCAAAGCCGTTTGTCAGTAAAGTTCTTGGTCCCCTTATTTTGCCCATGTTGTTATGAATCCTTTGGTTTAGTTTTTTCTATGTCGCTTATGGGATGTATTTTATCAAATAATTTAGCCATGTCACTTGGCGTTACGTGTGTATATATTTCTGTGGCTGCAAGAGACCTGTGTCCTAGGAGCTCTTGCACGGTTCTCAGATCGGTTCCACGGCTTAAAAGATGTGTTGCAAAAGAATGTCTTAGAGTGTGGGGTGTGAGTTTTTTTCCAGTTTTTAAGTGGTGTCTAAATCTTTTGAGTATTCGCTGGACAGATCTGGAAGTTATTTTACTTCCGGTGTAGTTGAGAAAAAGATAGTCTTCTGAACCGCAGCTGTCTGAAAGGCTTGGCCTTTCTTTTTCTAAATAACTTTTTAGTCGGCTGTTTGCCCGGTCTCCAAAGAGTGTTATGCGTTCTCTGTTACCCTTGCCCCACACACGTATTATTTTTTCATCAAAATTTACATCTTTAATTTTAACATTTGTTAGCTCTGAGCATCGCATTCCGGTTGCATAAAGAAGCTCGAATACGGTTTTATCGCGTGTTGGAAATGGTGATGAAAGTTCTTTGTCAGAAAGTTCGTCTAGGAGGTAATTAATTTCTTCGATACTCAATACTGAGGGTAATTTTCTTTTTATTTTTGGCGCCTGAAAGTCCAGTTCAAAATGTATGTTGTCTCTGGCCAGAAATGCTTGAAAGGTTCTTAAAGACGAAAGTTTGCGTGCCAGCGAGGTGTTGGTCAGTTTTTTGTGGTAAAAAAGGGAAGTGGCAAATTTTCTCACTATTCTTTCTAGCGATTTGACTTCTCTTGGCTCGGTTTTATTTGTGTTTAACCAAAATTTGTTTAATTGTGACAGATCGCTCTGATAGGCCCTCACTGTGTGTATGGAAAGACTTCGTTGAAGTTCAATGTGGGCTAGAAAGTCTTTGACTTTTTCCTGAAATTGAGTGATTGTGAACTCGTTATTTGGTGTCTTTGATGTATTTTCCACGCTAAAACCTTTTTTAAAGGCTTTTAAGAATTTGAACCCGGACATTTTATCATGAGTTTGCGAGTTTGCCCAACGGATCGCTTTAATAGAGTGTTTGAGATTGTAGAAATTTTACGAGGAGAGACTGAAAAATTTGAAAAAACGCTGGTGTCTAAAATTATTCTAGAATATGGGCATGATCCATTTCTTATCTTGATTTCCTGTCTTTTAAGCTTGCGTTCACGAGATTCTGTAACAATCCACGTTTGCAGAAAACTTTTTGATCTTGGTGCAAATACACCCGAAAAGATTGTTGCTATGGACGTTTTGGACCTTGAAAATATCATAAAACCTATTGGTTTTTTCAGAGGAAAGGCCAAGACTCTTATATCGGTTTGCGCAGAGCTTATTTCTCGTTTTGGTGCAAAGGTTCCAGATACAGAGAAGGATTTGCTCTCGATTAAGGGGATTGGAAGGAAAACCGCAAATTTGGTCCTTGGTGTGGCATTTGGAAAGCTGGCCATCTGCGTTGATATTCATGTGCACAGGATTTCCAATAGATTAGGTCTTGTTAGGACAAAAACACCTGAGGAGACAGAGTTTGAGCTTAAAAAGATACTTCCTATGGAGCTTTGGACAGAATGGAATGAACTATTGGTTTTGTTGGGTCAGAATGTTTGTCTTCCAAGGTTTCCTCGATGTGAGAATTGTGTAGTGTGGGAATTATGTACTTTGAAACAGATGAGGACTGGTTGAATGGAGTTGAAGTTGTCCAGCCCTAATCTGTTTTTATCTGATTTATTATACTTGAGTTTCGTCATATGGTGCTGCATACAGCTTAAATTTTCCACCGAGGAGTTTGTTGCTGTAGTCACCTTCCAGGTTTAAGTTGGCCATCAAATCCATTGCCATTCCAAGCATTCCACCAGCATCAATAGCGCCGAATGATGGAGTTTGTGGCGTTTCTGGTAGGTATATGATTTTTCCTTTAGATACGCCTGGTCTGCATGGAGCATTATATCTGCTCGACAGGGCATCTAGTTTTGCTTGGCTTGTTTTGTTGTTTGTGATTACTTCAGCTAATGTTTCTTTGGCTCTTTTTTTGAAATCTATTTTTGGCTGTGATTCCACAGCGACTTTGCCTTTTTTCTTTTTCTTCTTTTTCCTGTTTTTTTCATTTTTTGAGGCTTGTTTTAGCATGTCTTTAGGGGTTGTAACTTCTGAAGCTTTTTCTAAAGACAATGCAAAAGTTTGTACAAAATGGTCATAGGCTCTAGGTGCAAATTCTCGATCTTGTGTATCTAGAGAAGCTCTTTTCATTGATTTTTCTTGGGCTTTTTCTTGTTGTATGGATTTTCTTTTTTCTTTGGCCGAGTCGATAGATTTAAGAGCACTTGCTCCAAGAACCATTCCGAGGATGTAAACAACTGCGTTCTCGCGAATGTTTTGCTCAAATGATATAAGTTCTTTGGCAAAGTCAGAAAATGAACCTTCAAAGCCATTTTTCGTGGCTTTTTTGTAGCGCATTTTTAATGTGACATACATTGCGCCCGCAAGTGCAAATGTTACTGCAGTTGAGCTTACAACTGGGCTCTCTTTTCCAATGTTGTGAGCTGTTCTTAGGCCCTTTAATCCGACAGATGTAAGTTGTTTTGCTGACTTCATTAAACCAGCCCTAGGATCAGCTTGTATTAGCTGTTGTGCAATTGAAGCTGAAATTAATATTATTTTTATTATCTTTTTCATTTTTTCTCCTTTTCTTTTTTAAATTTAAAACTTCTATGATAATGACGTTTGGCGTAATCGCTGTGTTGCTAGTTTTTTATTAACTTCTGAAATTACGGATTTTGCTATGCCAATTGAAAGTGAAGTTTTTTCAGCTAATCTGACTTTTCTTCTAAGTTGCTTGGTCAGTTCTTCCAAGTCTCGTCCGCACATTTTTTCGTCCATCGTCTTTACGAGGTTGGATTTTTGTTCTATAAATTCTCTGTCTAGCTTTATTCCTGCCTTAACAACCTCCTTGTTGAGGTAGAGATTTAGAAGTTGCAGTTTTTCAGCCTCTCCAGGGCTAGATATGTGGAGTACCTCACTGATTCTACTTTCGATTGCAGGGTCTAGAACGTTACGTCTGTTTGTTGCAAACACAAATACAATGTTTTTATCTGAGGGCTTAGGAACTTTTGTCAAAAAGGTTTGGGTTAGTTGTTTGCTGCGTTCACTAGTCCCTAGGTTTTCACGATTGGCTAAGAAAGATTCTGCCTCGTCAAAAAATATTAGTGTTCCCTTTTTACTTTTCTTTGCCATAGAAAATATTCTATCCAGCTCTCTAATGTCTTCACCTTTGGCAAGTTTTGTTAATGCTGGGCCTGGTATGACCATGTAATCAAGACCAGAAATGGAAGCCAAAATTCTCGCAGTCATAGTTTTTCCTGTTCCTGGAGGACCGTATAAAAGTACGTTTGGCATATCTTCACCAACTTTACGTGCCGTGCGAAGGGTTTTTGCTATTTCTAAAATTCTGTCTTTCATATCCTTTGTTGCTATGATTTCATCTATTTTTCTGTCGGAAACAGGGGCCTTTTTTTTCTGTACTACACTTCTTACTTTATCCATGCCCGAAAGAATGCTTGTTTCTTCGATTACTTTTGGTTTAAAGAGGTTTTTTCTTATGAATTCTTGTACAGTTTTACCGCCGTAATAGCATCCGAATATGATTCCGGAAATCATTAGGATTGTTTGTGGGTTACTTAAAAATTGTGTTATTCCATTTACTATTGTTTGTGATGCAATTGCAGCTTTAATTGCAGCGGTTTTTTGATCGCCAACAGCCCTTGCTTTGTCAATTTGGGCTTGCGCAAAAACTTTACCAGCCTCTACCAGTCCGATGCCGACGTGTGGTATTTGTATTTTTGTACAATCTATTTCAAGCTCTAAGGCTTTGATTTGAGATTGTAGCTTGAGTCTTTTTTTAGGATTTTTTGTCCCATGTAGTGTTGCTTCTAGCGAGCTACATTTTTTTCTCATTTCCTTACATTGAGCCATAATTTTGTCTATTTCCTGTTTTGATATCATCATGCCGGTCATGGCAACTGTTTCCGGTGTCATGCATGATACTGTTTCTTTCAGTAGATTGAATGAAATGAGTGTTAGCAATGTGAATGCAATATATTTTTTATTCATTATATTCTCCCTTCAAATTTACCTAACTTTTTGGTACATGATTTTCTATTTATTATTTCCTTATCCATTTTTTTGATTATGCTTGCCATTTTTTTTGCAAAGCTTTTTTGAGAATTGTTTTTTTCTAGGTTTTCACAGATTGCTGTCCTAAAATTTTCCTGCGATGAAAGTATGATTTTGCTTAACGCCTTTATCCTTGTTCTTACGTGTCTTCGCATTAAGTTGTACGTGATGGTAGTCCAAAATGCGTTGTAGACGGTGTTTATGATCACTGGTGCCATATCCATAAGCATAGGTGCGTATGATATGATTGAGGCACTTGAAATAGCGGAGGGATTTGTGTCGATTTTATGTTTTGACTCGAGGTGCTTAAGTAAAGCAGACTTTAATATGCCCATTTCAACGCCTATCAGCGAGATGCTGTGTTGTGCAGATGAAGTTGCAAGTCTTTCCAAAGATTTAATTATTCCTAAAGTTTTTGCCCATTTTGGTTGTAAGAAAAATCCTACAATTTCTGGCAGGGGTAGTGTGATTCTCACAGCGCCCTTGCGATGTTGTTTTGAAAATTCCCCAACCATATCATTTTTGTCTATTGAAATTACGTCCGGTTGAATACTTGATACGGTGGAATCTGCTATTCGGTGTAGCAAGCTGATAAGAAGAGTAAAGGACTTTGACCCACATTTCTTTAGCAACCATTTTTCTAGTTCTTTGGGGTTGTTGTTTGAATTTTCTAGCAACTTTGTGAATGCTTCGTGAGATTGAGATATTATTTTTGCCACTTCGTCTACTACACTTTGACTAAGAAGATTTTCCAAAAATTTGTTAGTGGCAACGCTTAATAAGGTTCCGCCCATACCTCTTATATCATTGTTTAGTGGATCTTTGCTTCTAATCCCTGTTGTGAGGTGAAGAGTTGCATCCTCCAGAAGCGGTGTATTTTTATCCTCTTTTAACAACATTTGTTTAAGAAGCTTTACTGGATTACCCTGTATTTTGAATATGGTGAATTCAAGTGGATCTAGTTTAATTTTTTTTGAGTCATGAAATTCTTTACATCTTATATCTGCTAAGGTTTTGCTAATCATTTTTGATAGTTTTGATCTAGGGTTGTCTATTTCTCCAACTATCTGTGTTGCCATAATTTCTGGCGTTAATTTTATTGGATTTGCAAAAATTAAGTTTTTTACAGAAAAAAGGCTGCAAAGCACGAGCAGAAAACCTGCTTTTGCACTTGAGCGTTTTTTTAGATATGAAAAGTGAAAAATATTCATTTTCAACCCCATTTTTTGCATTCACTGCAACTTCATGTCTTATTGTAATAAAAATAGGGTTTTGAGCGACCGCCCATGGATTATGATGGTAAAAATGCTGTTTTTAGTTAAAAATTGATGTTTGAAGTGTATTATTTTGTTTTTTTTAACTGTTTTTAAAGAACAAAACGCTGATCCAAAGCATCAGATCAGCGTTAAGTATTTTAGGTATTACTTATTTTTGGTGTTTTTGTCCTTATCTTTTCCTTTTTCTAGGTTTTTTTTAGTTTTTATTGGAGGGGGTGTTGTGAGTTTTACCTTGCATTCAGGCCCGGTGCAAGCGCCTTGACCCTGAGCAGAACTTCCGCTACCTTGTCTTGGGCGGCGTCCAGGACGATTGAATTTGGTCATGTTTGACCTCCATTTTTGAGTTATTTCCATTCTTCACAGATTAATTCTTCCGCTTTTTGGAGCAATTCTTCAACTGTTAGCCCAAATTGCTGCTTTCCTTCAAGGTTGCGCAATGTGATTGTTTTGTTTTCTTCTTCCTTAGCGCCTAAAACAAGCATCCACGGTATTTGGTCTAGTTGTGAGCGGCGTATTTGTGCGTTGATTTTGTCTCCAGAGTTATCAATTTCGCATCTCATGTTGGCCTTTTTCAGTTTTTCGTACAAATCAAAGGCGTATGAACTTTGCTTTTCGGTTATTGTAAGTACTCTGGCTTGAATGGGAGAGAGCCAAAATGGGAGGCGGCCTTTATAATGTTCAAGTAAAATTCCCATAAATCGCTCCAGAGAGCCGTAAATTGCTCTGTGAATCATTACGGGGCGCTTTCTGGACTGATCCGAATCGATGTATTCGAGTTTGAAGTTTTCTGGTAAAAAGAAGTCAACCTGGACTGTTCCGCATTGCCATTCCCTTCCCATAGTGTCTTCGAGAATAATTTCTATTTTTGGACCATAAAAAGCACCGTCGCCTTCATTTATAACAAAATCCTCTTTTCTGTTTTCTAAGGCTGTTTTTAGAGCTTCTGTGGCTGTTTCCCAAAGTTGGTCGGAGCCAATATGCTTTTCTGGCTTTGTAGAAAGGCCCATTGTTATTTTTGAAAAACCGAACGGTTTATAGGTCTTTTCCGCCAAAATAAGAACTTTTTCTACTTCTTTTGAGATTTGCTCTGGGGTGCAGAAAATGTGCGCATCGTCCATTGTGAAGGACCTGACACGCATAAGACCGTGTAGAACACCGGAAAGCTCGAATCTATGGCATTTTCCAAATTCTGCTACTTTCATCGGAAATTCTTTGTATGAATGTGGGGTGCTCTTGTAGATCAGAATTCCCGGAGGACAATTCATTGGCCTGAGCACGTTTGTCGATTTCTCGTGCTCTGTTGAGGTGAAATACATGTGTTCTTTGTAGTTATCGTAGTGACCAGATGTTTTCCACAGATTTTCATTCAAAATCAGAGGTGTTTGAATTTCTTGGTATCCATCTTCATCTTGAAGTTTTCTGGCGTGTTCTATGAGTTTGTTGAATATTTTTAGTCCCTTGTCATGAAAAAAAGGCATTCCAGGGGCTTCTTCGTGAAATGAAAAAAGATCTAGTTTTTTTCCAATCACGCGGTGGTCATATTTTTTTGCTTCTTCAATACGTTTTAAATATTTGAAAAGCTCATCCTTTGTTGAAAAAATTACACCGTAAACACGCTGTAGCTGCGCATTTTCCCTGTCGGCTCGCCAGTAAGAGCCAGCTACACTCATCAATTTGAAATGTTTGAGATTTTTTGTGGAATCAATGTGTCCACCTTCGCAGAGATCAAAGAAATCACCTTGTGAATAAATTCCAACGGTTTCATCTTCAATGCCTTCGATAATTTCACTTTTGAACTCGTTATCTTTATAGAGCTCCAAAGCCTCTTTTTTACTTACTTGGCGACCTTCGATTTTAAGGTCTCTTTTTGCGATTTCTCGCATTTTTTGTTCAATTTTTTCAAGATCAGATTCTTTGAGAGGCTCTGAAAGATAAAAATCGTAAAAAAAACCAGTTTCTGTGGCTGGCCCCAACGTTAGCTTGGCACTTGGCCAAATTTCTTTTACAGCATGTGCAAGCAGGTGGGCTGCGGAGTGTTTTAGTTTATAAATTTCACTTTGTTTATCCATGTTTTGTCCCCTTGAGCATAATAAAGTTCATGTTAAAAATTACCACACAAAGCTTTGTCAGACAACCAAGAGGGTTTCGGAACAGTATTAAAAAAAGTTAAGCTTTTGAAACATTTGTTTGTAAAAAATTAGTTAACATTGGAGAGATATATGCTAAAAGATGGCCGAGCAAAGAAAGATGCTGAAACAATTAAAAAGGCGGCAAAAAAGATCTCTTCAGATGATTCAGTAAGCAAGTCAACTACGCTCAAAATCGATGTTGTGAACAAAAAACGTATTTTTGTACTCGATACAAATGTTTTGCTTCACGACAGCAACTCGATCTACTCATTTTTAGGATCTGTTGTTGTTATTCCGCTGGCGGTTTTAGAAGAGCTTGATCACTTTAAAAACGAGAAAACAGAGCTTGGCCGCCATGCAAGGGAAGTTAGCCGCCTTTTGGATGAAATGCGCAAACAGGGATCTCTTTCCGAGGGGGTCGTAATCAGCCATGGCAAAGCCAAAATAATGGTAAGGGTGATGCCGATTTCACCTGAGCTAGAGAGTGAAAACGTAGATTTACCCTTTGACTTGCTGGATAACAAAATAATTTTAATGGCCAAACACCTTGCAGATAAGGGAAACCATGTAACCTTAGTTTCAAAAGATATCAACGTACGCATTAAATCTGATGCGCTTGGTGTTGAGGTTGAAGACTACAAAAAAGGGATAATTCGAACAGATGAGTATTACAAGGGATGGGCGGAGGTAATTTTAGACAGAGCTGATGTTAAAAAGGCAAATTTGGACAACTTGGGAAAGGTTGTAGAAGTTGATTCTTTAGAGCCTAATCAATTTGTTCTTTTGACAGATGAGCACGGAAGTGATTATTACAGGCTTTTCAGAAAGCATGGTGGTGGGAGAGTTGGAGAGGTAAAAAGGCCTCTTTTGTGGTCTTTCAGGGATAAAAATGTTCAACAGTTGATGGCTTTGGATTTGCTCCTGGACGATACCGTTCAGATTGTTTCTCTTCTAGGGCCTGCTGGAACCGGAAAAACTTTTTTAACGCTTTTGGCTGGCCTTTTCAAAGTAATCAAAGAACATCAGTACAGAAAGTTGCTTGTAGCAAGACCGTTGGTGTCTCTTGGAGCCGATATTGGATTTTTACCTGGAAATATTCAAGAAAAACTTTATGAGTGGATGCACCCTGTGTACGACAATTTGGAGTACATATTCAACGAGATGGCTATGAAATCGGAACTTCCAAGTGTTCTGCAGAACAAACGAGAACGTCGGTTAAGGAATGGAGTTGTCAGTCATGGGCGAAGACGAGAAGAGGATGTTGCGTACACGCACGGGGCAAGGGTCCATCAGGGCGTTTTAAAGCTTCAACAAGAAGGAATGCTTGCCCTAGAAGCGATAACGTACATGAGAGGACGCTCAATTCCGAATCAGTTCATGTTCATAGACGAGGTCCAAAATTTGACGCCACACGAGGTCAAAACAATTGTTAGTAGGGCGGGGGAAAATACAAAGGTTATTTTGGGAGGTGATCCTTATCAGATCGACTCACCATACCTTGATTTTTCCAGTAATGGTCTTACCATCACATCGGAAAAATTAAAAAGTGAAACAATTGCCGGTGCTGTGTTTTTGGAGAAGAGCGAGAGAAGTATTTTGGCGCAATTGGCAGTGGAAAATTTATAAAATTTTTGTAGAAGGAAGTTTAATGAGATTTGACCTGTCTTCAGTTTTGCTGCTTTTAATTTTTATGCTTTTTGGGTGCCGTTCAGAGCTTGATGAAAATGATTGTCCAGAGCCTATATCAGGTTCTGTTGACGTTGCTTTAAATGAAAGCGCTGACGATTTTGATAGGTCTGTCATAGAGCTTGATGCAGAAAGTTTAAGAGTTGTCATTCGAGAGGCTTGGGAGACAGCTGATGTGCGTGATTTCAAAGATTTAGAAGAATTTTTGGTCATCGATGTCAGGGGATTTGAGCAGTACTCGAAAAGGCGGATCAGAGGTGCTGTTAACGTTGAGCTAAAGGATTTGCTGCATGAGGCTGGACGATGGAAAAAAGAGCGAAAATTAATTATTTATTCCAATGGAAAGGAGTGTTTGGTGGCAAGAAAAGCTGCCAGGCGGTTGCTTTCAAGTGGATTTAAAAAAGTTTTTGTATACGGTGGAGGAATCGAAGATTGGGCTTTGCGAGGTTTTGAAACGGACGGAAGGTTCAAAATTTAGCTTCAAGTTTCATTTTGACGCCTAATTTTTTTTATTGCATGGCTGACGAAGTGTCCTTGTATTAATCCATGTTGCATGAACTCACACCATGTTTTTATTTTTTGTTTTAGGTTTGGATTGTTAAATTTGAGTGTCTGCATGATTTTTGAAAAGATATACGGAATTTTTTGAGTTGCTAAGTCTCCAATGGATGTTTTTAGGCCTGTTCTTTTGCAAAGTAGGATGATATGCATGTTCAAAACTTTTTGGCATACGAGGCTTGTATTTCCGCGCCGCAATTCCTCTAGCCAAATAATGTTACTTTTAACAATTTCATTTGTTGTTTTTTCTATTATCTCTTGATTGTCGGTTTCATTTGAATTGGCAACAATTTCATCAACGACGGCGTTCAAAACGGTATTCATGTGATCGTCAAAAACTTCTGAACTTTTTAACGCTGAAAATGTAATTGTAGAGATAATGAATGCGATTTTAATAAATCTCATTTTCATCCACTTCTCCCATGATTTTATAGTCTTTTTAATGTGGCCATATTTCAAAAAAAATACCATATTTTAGGTGGTAAATAGAAGTAAGTTG
>JBHPCE010000016.1:0-19957 GCA_042576345.1 Candidatus Babelota bacterium
GAGTGCGATTTTGAGGTGCCGTTGGAAAAAATTTTTTCTTGTACAAACGGTTATGAGTGCAATGCCAAGTTTTGTAAAAGTTGCTACAAAAAAAAGTTTGGTAGATGTTTTTTTGCACTAGAAATGCCCAAAGGGGTTTTAGCGAATTTGTGGGTTTTGCCTTGTGATCAGTGCTTTGGTGGTTTTTTGGCGATAAACAAAGTTGAAGATATGGAAATTTTTGTAAAGTAATCCGTCTTAATTTTTTCAGTGTTGCTTGTTGGGGATGATTTTTATTTGTTTCCAGTGTTATACTCGCTACACCGTAAAAGTTAATGCGACATCTGTGAGGATTTTCTGGTGATACTGTTGCGAGTGGTTTCTGTAATTGTGGGATTTGCAACTGGGTTTGTTTATGCCTATTCTATACGACGTTCCAGCGATGCCTTGCGTACACAATTGAAGAATCAGGGCGGCGATGGTGATAAAGGTGGAATTGGCGGTGTGTACGTCCGCGACAGCCTGATACGGATTTGTGTACTTGTTCCGTCAATTTTTTTGTTAATTTGGTTTGCTGGTCTGAGCATGCTTTTTTTGCTCCTGGGGATGTTGGCAGCGTTTGTGTTTTTCGGCATAACGTCTTTGAGGCGGTCTGATGAAGATACACATATTTGATCACAAAATAATTCGTCCACTTTCTAACTTTGGCTTTACGGGTGCCTTTTGGGATATACACCTGGACACCTTGTGGGCAACTGCCGTTGCTATGATTCTCTTGCTGATTTTTACATTAGTTTTGAGAATTGGTGTGAGTAGGGCTGGTGCAAAGTTTAGGTATGCAGTTATTCAAGGGGTTAAATCTGTAAAAGATATGGTGTCTGGAGGTATAGGAGTTTTTGACGAAAGATGCTTTTCTTTTGTTGTTGGCATTACAATGTTTACACTTTTTTGCAATCTTGCCGAGGCGTTGCCTTACGGAGAGGCTGCAACAGGTGATGTAAACACAACTTTGGCAATAGGTATCATCTGTTTTTCTTTTGTGCAGCTTCAGGGGATGAGGTTTAAAAAATGGGGTTATTTTTCGAAGTATTTTTATCCAATTTTTCTGTTTTTTCCCATAAACCTCATAAGTCAGCTTTCCAAGGTTGCGTCGCTTTCATTTAGGCTTTTTGGAAACATTCTTGGTGGATCGGTAATCTTGGCTTTGATATACAACCTTTACGGTTTTGTAGAAATTTACATGCTTCCATTTATGCTTTTGGCGATAGTGTTGTTTTTAATATTTCATAGGTACTCGAGTGAGAAAAAAAATCCGATAATGGCCAAAGGGGTTAAGTATTCAATGGCTGTGGCAAGCATTGTTCCATTTATTCAAATAATTTTTTGTTTATTGGAAGGTATTTTGCAGGCGGGAGTTATTGGGCTTTTGACTACAATTTATCTTTCTTCAGAAGTTATAGTTAAAACTTCAAAGGCTGGTGAGGCTTAAAAATGTTAGATTTTCATGTATTTCATTATTTTGCAGTTGGGCTTTCTATAGCTATAGCTGGGTTTGGAGTTCCCATAGGTGTTGGCATTGCGGTCAAGGGATTGATTGATGGCACATTAAGACAAGTTTGGGCTTATCAAAGAAATTTCAATACGCTTATCATGGGTACTTTGATGATCGAAAGCAGCTTGGCATTGGCGTTTATCGCTGCTTTTGTAACTTTATTGGCTCCACCAAGCGTTATCACATTGCCTGTTGCAATAGCCGAGTTTGGTTCATGCATAGGGATGGGGGTGACAGCCGCGTTTGTTGCAATAGCGGTTGGGTACACGGTCAGAACCTGCTGCGTTTCTGTTGCCAGAAATCCTTTTGAAGTTCGCAGAATTCAGGTTTTTATGTTTATTTTAATGACATTGATAGAAACTCCTGTAATTTTTTCGTTTTTAATTTGGCTTTTTGTTAGAACAAAAGTTGGCGACATCCAGACGTATGTTGAAGGTATGAAGCTTTGTGCAGCCGGTTTTGCAATGGCGATTGGGTCGATAGGTTCTGCCATTGGACAAAAATTGTTCGTGGAAAAAGCCTGTAGAGCCATTGGTCATAACATGGACGTTTACAATAAGATATTTACCCTGGCAATCATTACCGAAGCGATGATTGAGACACCAATTTTGCTGACATTTATAATGTCAATAATGATGATTTTGAGAGTTGTTTCTCCTTTGGTTGTCGGTGTTGGCGTTTATGTATTTTTTGCGGCAGCCATTGCGATGGGATTTGGTTCTTCTGCGGTAGCAATTGGGATTGGTAGGGTTGGCGGAAGTGCCGCCTCACAAATTTCTCGTTCCCCAGAATCATATGGGACGATATTGGCGACAACGTTTATTTCTCAAGCTTTTGTAGAGACTAGCAGTTTGTTTTCATTTTTGGTTGCTTTGTTGATTGTTATGAGGGTTACCATCTGGAAGGCGTAATGAGGGGTTAGTGAAGAAGGAATTTCACGTTCTTTATATCATTACAAAACTTGAGCTTGGGGGTGCGCAAAAAGTTTGTCTTTCCCTTTTTAAATCATTTAAAAATTCGACTTTAGTATCCGGTGACAAAGGTTCCCTGGTAGGCGAGGCCAAAAAATGTGGTGATGTTAAACTTTCACCATATTTGGTCAGGGAAATTGGTGTTGTCGGTATTTTAAGGGAATTTAAAGCTTTCTTTGTGCTTTTCAGAGAAATTAAAAAACTTAGAGAGAAACACAAAAATTTGATTGTACACACTCATAGCAGCAAGGCTGGGATAATGGGTCGTTGGGCGGCGTGGTTGGCTGGTTGCAGATTGATAGTTCACACAGTGCATGGGTTTAGTTTTAATGATTTCCAGGCATTTTATGTTAGATGGATTTTTAAATCTTTGGAGTGGCTAACCTCGCTTATAACGGCGAAATTTGTATGTGTTTCGAATAAAGACAAAGAAACCGGCATCAGATTGTTTTCCAGATTTTCGAAAAAAGTTGTTTTAATAAGGGCTGCTGTAGATGACATAAAGTTTTCACCGGCAATTTTGTGTAGCAAAAGAGTAAGCAATAAAAAATTAATTATAGGTTCCGTTGGTTGTTTCAAACCGCAGAAAAACTTATTTGATCTTTTGAAGGCTTTTGAGCTGGTTGCCCTGAAAGCCCGCGGGTTTAGGCCTGAGCTTCAAATACTTGGTGATGGAATTTTGCGCCCAGATTTGGAGAAGTGGATAGAAGATAAAGGTTTGTCAGACATAGTTAAGCTTCCAGGCTGGGTTTCTAGCGTTGAAAAGTTCATGGCGAATTGGGATATATTTGCAATGAGCTCTTTGTGGGAAGGGTTGCCGTGTGCTGTCGTAGAGGCGCGTCTTTGCAGTTTGCCTGTGGTTACTTACGATATTGGGGGTATAAGCGAGGTTGTAAAGGATGGAAAAAATGGGTTTTTAGTGAAGCCTGGAGATTGGCAAACTCTTTCAAGGCGCTTAAAAGAGCTAGTGTATGACGAGTCGCTTCGAATGCGACTTGGAAGTGGATTTAAAGACAATTTAAACGAGTTTTTTTGTGAGGAAATGGTTGAGGGTCACAGAGCACTTTACGAAGAAATATCGTTTAAGTAGATCAATTTTCTGGTAGCCCCAAGGGGAATCGAACCCCTATTTTCGCCGTGAGAGGGCGATGTCCTAACCGTTAGACGATGGGGCCGCCTGAACGTTTCATAATCGTACAAGACAAACTTTTTTTAGTAAAGTACGACTTGGAAAATTGTGTTTTTTAATAAATTTTTGGGCTGTCGTGTTTTGCTCTAAAAAGATTGTCTGGGCGATATTCTTTGTCAGTTCCGTGTTTTTAGTTGCGGAAGATGCGTGGCATTTTGGCGGAGTTGAAATCATTGAAGTGGGTGATTTTGAAGATTTTACAGACATTTACCAACTTGTGCCCGGTGATATTTTTCACTTGGATATTCATGAATATTTTGTTGAATTGATTAAAAAAAGATTGGAAGATGAGGGCTTTTTAAATGCCTCTTTGATTCAAGAATTTGTCAGAGATAAAGCGAAAAAAAAAGTCTTTGTGAAGCTCAGAGTTGAGTTAGGACAGCCATTTACTGTTTCCAGGGTTGAAGTTAGGCTTTACGGCCGTGTTGGAAGAAAACCGGAAAAACTGCGCTGTTTGATTTGTGAGATGCTTTCTAGATTGGTTGTAGAAAAAACTTACAAAAAAACTCTTGTAGAAGGCGCTACAGAAGAGGCTTTGTGTGTCCTTGCTAAAAAAGGTTTAAGGGACATAGATATTTCTTTTAGGCGCCGCAATGACTTTGAATTTGCGACAACAGATTTAATTTTTGAAGTTTGTGTTGGACATGGTGATATTGCATTGCTTAAGGCTGGGCGGGAGTTTTTAGATACAGAGAAATTTGAAGATTCACTACTTAAAAACGTCCTAAAATCAGATTGTAGTGGTGAGATTTTCAAGAGGGTGAACTTTACCTCGGGGGCAAATGGAAGTTTTTTTGCGTTTGGCTCAAAACCTGTTTATGTACGTTTTGTTTCTGTAATGGATTCAAAAGGTATTGCCGTGCCGTTTATTGGTGAAAAAATCGCATCTAAATTATCGAGAAAACAGCTTAACAGAAGCACATTGGAAAAGGTTTGTTCTGGCATGACAAAGCATTTTGTTGAGCGTGGCTTCTGGGATTTTTGTGTAAAAAAAGTTCATTTAGATCCCGTCACAGAAAATGCATGCGACGTTATGATGCATCTTTATTTTGGCCCTAGGCGCGTGTTTTCTTCTGCGAAAATATTTCCAAGAAGCGTTTTAAAGAAGATTCCTGAGCTTAATGATTTTTGTATTGTACGATCGAATGCAGCACAACTGTGTAATCCGTTTGAGCTTGAGAGGATAAGAGCTGACATAACAAATGTATGCAGAACTGCTGGATATTGGGATTCATCAGTATCTGCAAAAATTGAAGAAATTCGTGAAGGAGAAGGTTGGATAAACGTTTTTGTTAAATATTTTGTCAACCTGGGCTCAAAGTTAAAATTTGGAAAAGTGAGAGTTAAGGGCAGTTGCGAGATTCCGGTGGAAAAGTTAAAGGGGATGCTTCATTTTTCAGAGGGCGATGAGTGGGATTTTAGAAAACTGAGGAATTCTAAAAGCTGTTTAGGTAAATTGGGTGTTTTCAAAGATGTTCAATTTTTTTGTGGTGCTGAGAATTTAAAACATAAGTCTCTACCTGTTGATGTGATTTTGACAAGCGATCTTCCTTACGAGGCAAAACTGAGGGTTGGAGGTAAATTATGCTCCTCATTTAAGAAAAATGACCTCAAAAGTATACTTTCTGGATCTACTTTTGAGTTGGGTTGTTCAATGGTTGCAAAAAACTTTTCTGGCAGAGCAGACAAAATTTGTACGAATATTGACGTATGCAAGAGTCAACAGACAGCCGAAATACTTTATCAATGTCCAAGACCATCAGGACTTCCTTTTTTGTTCAGTACAAAGGCATATGTAAGCAGAAGTTTTGGGTTTGTCCAAGGTAAGTTTAGACTTGGAAATTTTCATCTGGGTTGTTCTGCCGGAATAAACAGAGATTGGATTCAAGGAATTACTTCGTTCCTGTTTTGTGGTTGTGAGGTTTTGTCGCATTATGACTCGACTGAGTCAAAATTTAGACATTGGAGTCCACATATTTTTTCACACGCAGGTTTTGCTGTGGACAAGCTTTCTGGAGATTGGACATCAAGGGAGGGAGTTCATTTAGCTTTGGGCTTTGCAGGAGCACTTCCATTTGAGACATACCCAGCTAAGATTGCTTTTTGTGCAGACATTTCTTTTTTTAAAAGAACTTTTGGCACGTGCGTTTTTGTTGTTAGAGGAAGGATGTGTGCGTCGGCATCTTCGTACACAGATGATGTTGTAAGGGAATATGGAAGTGTTTTAGAGGAAAGGTGGAACGAAGATAAAAAATATACGTTTCTTTTTCCTCCGACAGATGATCATTCATATGTTTCTTGGAAGGAAAAGGGTGGAATAATAAATGGAATTTGGGATACCGCAACGCGAGAGTGTTCCGTTTACAGTGAACTGCGTTTGCCTGTTTATGAGGCAATTTGGAGTACCGTTTTTGCAGGAATACTGTCAGCCAATTTTAAAGGATGGGATTTTGCGGATAATCTGCTATCATTGCCTTTAGGTTTGGGATTGTGTTTTGCAACCCCCATTGGGATGATTCATGCGGATGTAGGCTGCGATATTGCTGAGAAAAGTGGAGGAAAAAATTCCTGGTTTTGGCGCCTTGCCATAGGACAAATTTTCTAGATTGAAAAATGCGTATTTTCGATGTTGTGTGGTTGGTTTAAGAAATTTTTGTATAGGAAACTTTGATGCAACATGACTCCAAGCCGTTAGATATAAGGCTCAAGCATTGGTTTATTTCAATGGGCAAGGAAATTTTATATCACATTCCGTATGGCATTACGGCTGTTTTCGTAAGCATGATTTTTATATGGCTGTTTTCTTGTAAATTTTCATTTTCAACTTGCTGCCTTGCCAAAGGGCATTCACACATAAACGATTCGTTGTTTTGTATGCTACATTATGCCCACATATTTTTTGCAGGAATCACATCGGTTCTCTCTTTCAGAAGGCATTATGGAAACATTTTGGGCGCTGTTATGGTTGGCCTGACTGTACCACCTATTTTCTGTACTCTGTCGGATGTTATTTTTCCATATATTGGCGGACTTGTGATGGGAGTGAAAATGCAGCTTCACCTGTGTGCTCTCAAAAATTTTTGGCACTTTTTGCCGATGATTTTTTTAGGTGTTGGTGTTGGTTTGATACTGAGCACTCGTAAAATCAACGGCGGCATAAGCCTGATACGTTTTGCCTGTGGTTCGCACTTTCTTCATGAACTTGTAAGTGCCTCAGCGTCATTGGTTTACCTGGCAAGTTTTGGTTGCATAAACTGGTGGGCAAGTCCTTTGAGTGTTTTTGTTTTGCTTACAATATCTGTTATTGTTCCATGTACGCTTTCCGATGTTGTTGTACCAATTTTTTGTGCTTGGCTCAGCGGAAAAGAGCCTCCGCAGAATTCTGGATGCTGTTGTCATAGGTGTGATTAGAGGTGGTATGGGAAGATGAGGTCCATAAGACTTGAGCACGTGTATAAATCGTTTGGTGAAGAACGAGTTTTAAACGACATAAACCTAGAAATTCCTGGCGGTAAATTTTTTGCATTGCTGGGTCCGAGTGGATGCGGAAAGACAACTATTTTAAGACTTATTGCGGGATTGGAGGCTGTTGATTCTGGAAAAATTTTTCTTGGGGATGAAGACATTACCCATCAGCCTGTTTTTCAGCGCAGGATTAACACCGTCTTTCAAAATTATGCTCTATTTCCCCACCTGTCTGTTTTTGAAAATGTTGCTTATGGACTGCGTCTTAAGGGGATTTCAGACTCAGAAATTGGCGAAAGGGTTTTTGCGCAGTTCAAAGCTACGGGTCTTTTGGGTTTGGAGAGAAAACTTCCAAAGGCTCTCTCTGGAGGACAAAAACAGCGTGTAGCCTTGGCAAGAGCTTTGGTTGGAAAACCCGAAGTAATTCTTTTTGATGAGCCTTTGGCTGCACTCGATGTAAAACTTAAAGAGAGGGTTTTGGTCGAGCTTATGGATTTGCAGTATGAACTCAAAACGACATTTGTTTATGTGACTCACGATCAGGCAGAAGCTCTTACGATCGCCGATAAAATGGCGATAATGGGCTTTGGTGGCAGTATTGCACAGACAGGAACTCCTGAAGACATTTATGAATTTCCGGTATCGACTTTTGTTGCCGATTTTGTAGGTAGCACAAATATTTTTGAGGGAGTTTTACATAGGCATGACGAAGGTGAGTTTTTTATTGATGTAGAGGGTATAGGGGCTTTGGATTTGAGCATCGAAAAATTGGAAAATTGGACAATTCCAGGTGGTTACGTGTACGCCAGCATTAGGCCAGAAAAGATTGAGATAAACAAAGAAAAACTTGAAAACTTCTCTTACTGTTTAGAGGGTAAAGTCGAAAATACAAGTTATGCGGGTCGATCAACTCAGTATCAAGTTGTGATTGCAAACGGACAGTCGGTTACCGTTTTCGAGCAAAATGAGGACTATTTCCAGGCGGATAAAATTGGTGATGATGACGATGTTTATTTACATTTTCAGAAAAACAATTTGGTTTTGTTGGAGAAATAGATGCGGTTTTTTGATCTGAAGAAGGAGTTTCCATTTTTAGTCGCTTGTCCGGCAATTTTGTGGCAGGTGATTTTTTTGATAATTCCCATGGCTGCGCTGTTTTTCGTAAGTGTCTACGATTCTTCTAAAAAAGGATTTTTAGGAATTTTTACTCTTGAGCACTACAAAAACCTGCTAATTTTTCCTTTTATGAAAGCGGTTTTTAACTCATGCTTTTTAGCTTCTTTGACGGTGATTTTGTGTCTTTTGATATCATTTCCCGTTGCCAATTATATTTCCTTCAGGATTGGCCGATTTAAAACGTTGGCGTTGGTGCTCCTCATGTTGCCGTCTTGGACAAATTTTATTGTTCGGATATATTCTTGGTTTTTTCTGCTGGAAAAGGACGGATTTTTAAGTACATCCTTACAGTATCTTGGGCTTTTAGATCAACCACATCTTTTAGGTAATTTTGTGGCAGTTTTGATTGGCATGGTTTATTGCTATTTTCCCTTTATGGTTATACCTATTTACTCTTCCCTGGCGGGCATTGGAAAAAATCTTATCGAGGCTGCGGCAGATTTGGGTGCAACGCGTTTTCAAACCTTCAAGACTGTTATTTTTCCGTTAGCGCTGCCTGGAATCTATGCCGGTTCTCTTTTAATATTTTTGTCCTCAATTGGTGAATTTGCTGTACCGGAAATTTTGGGCGGAGCAAAGTATGCTTACTGGGGCAATGTTGTTGGAGACCAGCTTTTGGCTCTTAGAGACTTTAAATCTGGAGCGGCACTCACGTTTATCGGTTTGATAGGTGCTGCAATGGTGGCGGCCTTGGTATTTGCTGTGATAAAGGGAATAAAGGCGATCAATTTTTTGTACCGCAGAGCATTTGATGTTTATTTTAACGTTGGTTTGAGGAAATAATGGTAGGCGAAAAATCTAATGTCTCGCGTTTTTTATCATCAGTTTTTTTGGTTTTGACATATGTTTTTGCCTACGCTCCCATCGTTATTTTGACGATTGTATCTTTTAACGCTGCCGGCTTGGCGTCTTCTTGGGGTGGCTTTTCGCTAAAATGGTACCAAAAGTTTTTTTCATCTGGAGAAATGGTAAGTGCGCTGTGGGCGTCTCTGATCATAGCATTTGCTTCAACTCTTTTGAGCATTGTTTTGGGCTTTTTTGTCGTGGCAGCAAGCAAGTGGTGGCAACCTAAGTGGCTTTTTTCGATTTTTTATCCTAGTGTGATTTTGCCAGAAATTGTCATGGGTGTGGGTATTTTGTGTTTGTTTGCTGTTGTTGGAGCTCCTTTGGGTTACAACAGCGTGATTGCTGGTCATACCCTAGTTGGGCTTGGCTTTGTGGTTCCGATGGTAAGGGCCAGATTCGAAGAAATTGATCCGTTTTTGACCGAGGCATCACTTGATCTTGGGGCAAGTTATTTTCAGACTTTTTGGAGAATACAGCTACCACTTCTTTTTCCAACTCTTTTGGCTGCGGGTTTCATAGCTTTTACCCTTTCCTTAGATGATTTTTTTATAGCCTATTTTTGTGCTGGTCCAACTTTAGAGACTGTCTCGCTGTATGTTTACGCTCAGGTGAAGTCAATTGCTGATCCAAGTATAAATGCTCTTTCTGTTGTGCTTTTTTTGGTAAGTGCCCTTGTAGCGTTTGTTTTGGTGCGAACAAAAGTTATGGATAGGATTGTTGTTAATGAATAATTTTTTAAAGTTCGAAAAAAAAACTTTGTTAAGGACCATGATAGTTTTTGCGTGGTTGGTTATCTTTGCATTTTTTGTCTATGCTCCCAAAATTTTTAAGAAAATATTGCCCCAAGAGCGTTCTGTAACTGTTTACCTGATAACTTCAATAATCGATTCTTCCTTGTTGGATAAATTTGAACGAGAAACAGGTATAAGAGTTAGGGTTAAATATTTTGAATTTAATTCTGCTATGCAGACACAGATGGAAATGACTGGAGGTGTTGGATATGACGTTATAACGCCTTCCGACTACACAGTTGACTTGCTCAGAAAGAGCAACCTTTTGCAAAAGATAGACAAGTCAAAAATAAAGAATTTTAAACATTTGGATAAGCGTCTTACAGACAGAAGTTTTGATCCCGGCAACAGTCACTCGATACCTGTTTGCTGGTCTGCGTATGGAATTGCCTACAACAAGGCGTGGTTTGGAGATTTGCCTTATCCGGAATCTTTAGCGGTGTTTTTTGAGCCAGAAAAGGTTTGGCATGGCCCTTCGTGGGAAAAGCGAAAAAAATTGTACCGTGTTTGCGTGATGGACGACCCAAGGGACGTTATATTTTTGGGATCACTCTATCTTTATGGGACTGCCAAGGATTTTTCCAAAAAAAGACTTGCAGAGATTAAAAAACTTCTAGCTAAGCAGAAAAAGTGGGTTGGTGGATATGCCGACTCTAACCTGCCTTACTATCTTTCGGGAGTTTATCCTGTCGCTTTTGCGACAGCTTCAGTCATGACAAGGATGATCAAAGAGAGTTATGAATTTGGATTTGTGCTACCAAAAGAGGGAAGCATCATTACCATAGAAAATTTAGCAATTCCTGTTGGGGCAAAAAATGTGGAAGAAGCTCATATGTTTATCGACTTTTTGATCGCAGCAAAAGCTCAAGCCGAATCTTTTGAAGAATACGGTTTTTCGCCGTCTAACAAGGGTGCGTATCGATACATTGACAAGGTTTATTTGAACAATCCAGCAGTTTTTCCCAAGGGCAAATTATTTGAAAAGCTACATCCTATCCACTCTGGTCTTTCTGTAAAAGATGCCCACGAGCTGTGGACTGATATAAAATCACGTTGATTTAGAAATTATACATTTTTGTGGAGAAGGAGGAGAGAATGGAAGATCTAAAGGAGAGGTGGAATCACATCAGATCAAAATACGCAACAGACCGTGCTCACTTTGTGAAAATAGCCAGAAGATGGGAGTTTGACGGTTGGCACAGAGCCGCAAAGCATATTCGAGAATCGCTGAAAGAAGCTGATGAAATTTGTAAAAAAGTTGATTCTTTGCTTCGTTCCAAAAAATCGGTTGAAAGGGAGCAAGAAAAAATTGTTGAAAAATGCATATGCAAGTTGGAGTATGCCTACAAAGATTTGTCTTGGAGTACAAATGCCATTTGGAAGCAATGGACAAGGATTGGCGGTGCTGCCTCACTCGTTATTTTGTTTATATCATTTGTGGGTTTTCCTCGTTTTATTTCCTCTAGGTCTTGTTCTCCCGTTTTGATGCATGGCGATGTTGTTTGGGAAGACAGTTTTTCAGCCAGCTTTGGTGGAATTAGGCATGGAGATGTTGTGTCATTTCATTCTCCAGATTGTGTGTGTGGTCAAAAAAGGTCGTGGTTGAGAAAACTTGCCAGTACATTTGGATTACCTGGAGCTTGCAAAAGGGAATTTGGCCGTATTGTGGCTTTGGGGGGTGAGAGCGTAGAAGGTTGCGTTCAATGTGGAGATTGCGCGCTTTTGGTCAATGGACAAAAATTTGAGCTGAATTTTTTGAATGATGTAAGCGAAGAATGTGATCTGGAAAATGGGCTTGACGGTTTTGAAGTCAAGATTCCAGGTTTAGCGTTTTCCGAAGATGTTTTTGAAAAAGTTGTTGTACCAAAGGGTTGTTGTTGGATTATGAGCGATAGCCGCAGTAGTAGGCGCGATAGCCGCAAATGGGGACCCTTGCCTGTCAAAAATATACATGGGAAAGTGGGACGAGTTCTTTTTTCGTTCTTGCCTAAATTCTTTGGCGGTCCTAAGTTAAAAGCACGATGGAACAGGGTTTTCAAGAATATTAATGTTTAATTTTTCGATGAGGTTTGAATGGGAATTTTAAAGTGGCGCTTTGAGTCAATAAAGTCAAAGTTTGATGCCCGCAAAGGTGAATTTTTAAGGTTTGCTAAAAAACTTGAAATTGAGGGGGAAAATAAAGGGGCAAGCGAGATCAAAAAGCTTGTCGAAAAGGCCGAATCGAAGATAGAGAAAATCAGAGATGGTTTTAAATCTGAAAAAGTTTCCATAATAAAGCTGTTTTTTCTCGTAAGGGGCTTTGTAAAGACCTACAAGGATTTAAGTAGATCGGTTAAACCTTGGTGGCAGGCCCTGGGAGAAGACATAGTAATTGTTCTTTTTATTGTTGTTTTTATCAATAAATTTTTGTTTACGCACTACAACATTCCATCAGGTTCCGGTGAGCCCAGTCTTTTGGTTGGAGACAGAATTTGGGGAAATAAACTTGTTTATAGATTTAAGGAAATAAAAAGAGGTGATCAGATAATTTTTGATGATCCAAACTATGATGTCACAAGGTGCAACTTTGTTTCTCGGTTTCTGCAAGAAAAGCTTGGTATTTCTTTTCCCCCACTTGGATTTGGGCCGGTGGCCTGGACAAAGCGGGTTATTGGAATTCCTGGTGATATGGTGGAAGGAAAAATAGAAGACGGAAAGGCTGTCACTTATCTGAATGGAGAGAAGTTGGATGAGCCTTACTTGAATCCGTATCCTTTAATTTTAATCAAAAGAAAAGTTGGTCTTGTGGACGGTCTATTTTTCAGGATGATGCCGATTCTTTCCTGGCTGGCTACTTCGTCAAAGGAGCGGTTTTACACATACGACCCAGATAAATCGCTTTCACAGCAGCCTTTTTATTCTTTAAAAGAGAGTGAAATTTTACGTAACTTTTTAACTGGTGAGCCTGTTCTAAAAAAACCTTTTGTGGGTGAAACTCAAGATGTATTCGGTCCAATGCGAATTCCAGAAGGAAAATATTGGGTGCAAGGCGATAACCGCAAAAATAGTCACGATGCCAGAGCATGGGGCTTTTTGGACAGAGAAAAAATAAACGGCAGAGCTAGCTTTATAACATACTCTTTGGACAGTGAAGAACCGATCTTTTTGCTTGAGCTTTTAAAGCATCCCATAGAATTTTGGACCAAAAGGGTTAGATGGAGCAGATTTGGCCGTTCAATTCAGCCATTCGCAAAGTTGCCGGAGTCTTAGAACTTCAGGTTTTTTGCGGCATTGGTCTTAAGTTTGGTTGGATGATAGATTTTTTTTGCGGCGTTTACTCTATCTGTCATCCTAGACTTGATCTGAGATCTGGTCCGCTTAAGCCAGAATGTTTTGTGTTGAAGAGTGCTTTAATAGGGGCTTTTGGGTTTAATTGTTTTTAATCAAGTTTCATGAGACAGAATATTTTTTGTGTAAAAAATGTTTAGATCCCAGATCAAGTCTAGGATGACATTAGAGAGAAAATTGAAGAGTTTTTGTAAGCTTTTTGCCATAGATTCCAGGCCGAATTTAGCTTTAAAGGCGAGACTGCGTGAAGCCTTGGGGATGACATTGGAAAAATGGGGAATTATTGATGATCGGTTTAAGATGGCTTTTCAACACGGTAAAAAGGAATTTTTTAAACAGGAAAAGTGAGTTTTTAAAAAAAGCTCAACTACTTGAGGATCAAGGTAACAAAAAAGAATCTTTATACATCAAAAAGTTGGTCAAAGATATTGAGTCAAAAATCGAAAAATTGACCAATAATTTCGAGAGTGGAAAAGTTGGTTCTTTTAAGTTGTTTTTCCGTGTGAGGTCCCTATTAAAGGCATATCGAGATTTAAAGGAAGGCGTAAAACCCTTGTGGAAACAGCTTTTGGAAACAATTTTGGTTGTTGGAACAATTGTCATAGTTCTTCAAAAATTCTTTTTTACGCACTACAACGTTCCAACTGGTTCTGCTGAACCAAACATTTTGGTTGGTGACAGGATTTGGGGAAATAAGCTTGCCTACAGAATTTCCGAAGTTGAGCGTGGAGACTTGGTTATATTTGACAATCCGCTTTATTCGACTAGAACCGCTGGGCCCTTATCACGGTTTGTTCAAGAAAAACTTGGCATCACGATTCCACTTTTGGGTATTGGACCAGATGCATGGGTCAAAAGAGTGATTGCCGTTCCTGGAGACACCGTAGAGGGCAGAATTGAAGACGGAAAAGCTGTAATTTACAGAAATGGCAAAAAGTTGGATGAACCGTACGTGAACCCATATCCGCTTATAGCGGTTAAAAAAAATGTAGGTCTTGTTGATAGTGATCTCTTGCGCTCAATTCCAATTTTGTCTTGGCTTGCAACAAAAGCTAAGGAGTGGCGGGTTTATACCTACGACAGAGACAAGCCTTTGGAAGATCAACCATTTTATTCTCTGGGCATCAAAGAGGTTTTGAGGAATATAAACACGGGAGAGCCTTACTACAGGGAAGCGGACGCTGGCGAGCCGCAAGATGAATTTGGCCCAATGCGTGTTCCTGTAGGCAAATATTGGGTTATGGGAGACAGTAGAAAGAACAGTGCTGATTGCAGGGTTTGGGGATTTTTGGACAAGTCTTTAATTCAAGGCCGAGCGAGCTTTATCACATTTTCCATAGACACAGAAGAACCATTTTTTCTGTTGGAGCTTTTAAAGCATCCTATCAAGTTTTGGACCAAAAAAATTAGATGGAAGAGGTGCGGTAGATCTTTGCACCCGTTTAAAGGCCTGCCAAAATCCTAGGTTTTTCACAATATAATGTGGATTTTTTTTCAAAACTCGCATATTTTTGAGTTTTTTAAAAAAACTTGTAATTTGTATGTTTTGGTGTAGGTTGGTCTTATGTTACCTAATAAGTGGGCAGCGGTGGTTGAATTTGTATGTTTTTGGTGAATAAAAGTAGAAGAAAATAATTATGAAGAAATTTAATATGTTTGTTGCTGTTTGTTGTCTCCTTGGGACGTCTGTGACTGATTTACAGTGTATGGAAGTAAAGGAGGACGATGTGAGGTGTTTGGGAGGACCTCTGAGTGAAAGTGAATTGGGAAAAATAATTTATGGTTCTGTAACAGAAGGATTTTCTGCCGACATTAACCTTAGATATGTAAAAACAGGGGATGAAAGAGTTCCAATAGGTTTTGATTGCGCTTACGTGTGGAAAGAAACTTTTTCTTCTGAGGAGCACATTTTACCCTTTTTAGACGGTAAAATGTATAAGGAGGTGGATAGTCCGGAAGATGAAATGAGGTTTGTTTTTATACCTGATTTAAAAATTTGTGTGCCAAGATGTTTATATGTAAAAAAACAGGTAAAAATCAATAGGGTTGGATACTCACTGGATCTGGATATTGAAGAACCTTTTAATATTATAATTATTAGTCAAGAGGGTGGAGGGGAAAAAAGATATTTTAGAGCTACAGGAATAGTGCATAATGGAGAGTTATGGCGACAGATGGAGGGTAGGGGAAGCTTTTCTCTTTCTAAACTCCTGCGTTTGTCTGAAATAAGTTCCATAAGTTTTGAAGAAGCATCAGGGCGATTCGTTTTAAAAGATCAGAATGGAGTCATTGTATATTATTTGTGTTTAGATAATAAAGGGATTGTTTCATCCGTTGAATTTGAATATGAAAACCTTGGTTGGTTCTGTACTGGCGTGAGTAAAATGCTTAAAAGAGAAGTATATACAGATATCTTTTGGAAAGATTTGAAGCTTATATTGAAGGAAAAGGGTTTCGTACTTGTTAGGGATAGGGATAGTGTCGAAGGAGAGGTTTGTATTTGTCACAAAGACATGTTCGATAATTACATTAAAGAAACCTCGAAACTTTGTGGGTCGAAAAAGAGAGCTAGGTACGAAATTTTGGAAGAGGGTTCACATTGTAGTGTGGATGAACACAAAAATTTAACATTACTTGACAATTTTTCTCGTCCCACGATTCTTCTTGCCATTGGCAGTGGCGTCGTTGCTGCTCAGGCTGGGATCAGGTTGTTACTTGAAAAATCTCAGGCGAAGAAAAAAGGGCTTAAAAAACAAGCTCTTGCTGGGTGTGCAGTGATGGTTGTTGCTCTTGCAGGCAGGTTGGCTGGACACTTTGAGTGTATTCCAGGATTCTTAGATAATCCTCTCACAGATATGTTTAGTTAAAAAATCTCGTAGCTCTTCAAATGGAATTTCTATGGCACCTTTGCGTGCGAGAAGTATAAATTTGAATGGTTTTTTGTAAAGTTCATTTTCATAAAAAATTGCTTTAACACGTCTTCTAAGCAAATTTCTGTCATGAGATTTTCCGACTTTTCTTGGTGAAATCAAGGTGAGTTTGCCGTATTCAAGGTCGCTTGGTGCGGCCAGCAGAGTTAAAAAAGGTGTAGAAGCTACTCTGGTGGCAGCCTTAAATGCGTCGTCTATTTCTGACTTTGAAAAGTTAAAAAGTTTTTTAAACAAAACCGCCGGGCCTTTTGGCCCGGCAGGCATTTCATTCTTTTTTGTAGTTGGGGGCTTATTCACAGCCGCTTCCTTTTTTTAAACAGCAAGTCTTTTGCGGCCCTTAGCTCTTCTGCGACGAATTATGGCTCGACCACTTCTGGTAGCCATACGGGACCTGAAACCGTGTTTTCTTTTTCTTTTAATTCTGCTCGGGCGGTATGTAAATGACATTTTGACTCCTGTAACTTTAAAAATCGCTTAAAACCAGCTAAACCACGTATCAAATTCTATCTCACCCCGTATTTTTTGGCAAGCTCAAGATGGTGAGTTAGTAGAACTCTTTGAGTTTTGCCTGTGATGAGCCGTGGTGCGGCATTTTCGAGAAAGGGAATGAATGACGTAATTTAAGACCTTTTCTCTACGCACAGTTTTTGCCAAAAAGCCGTTCCTGATGGGCGATGTAGACTCGTTTAAGTTGTCGCGTTCGGGCCTGAAATAAATGAACTCACGCAATCTTTCGTGGATAAAAAGATTCAGATATTCGCAAATGTCGTCAGTTTCGGCAAAGATGTTTTCGTCATGGGCTATGCGGTCAATTAAAATTTCTTCTTTGAGTTGTTTTTCAGCTAAAAGTTCAAGTTGTTTTGTAAAACGTGAATCTGCTTTGTATACGTGATAATCGGGTAATTTTCTGACACTGTGCAAAAGACCTTCTTGGCGTCTTAAAATCAAGTGTCTGGGTATTTCGAACCTGAATTTAGAGAGTGTGATTCTGAAGACTTCTTCTATGATAGAGCGTCTTTGCGAAATGTCGTTGCGGTATGAGAAAATTTCTATCAGTTTTTCGTGGGTATCTTTTTCATTGTGTAACCTAAAGGTTGATCTGAAAAGGCCTATAGAAAAATGTCCACCTTTGACTATCGACTGAAGTGTTACAAGAAAGTTGCCCTTTGTGCTGACAACATCTTCGGGAAAACCTTCCAAGGGTATTTTTGAAATTAAAAAAGAATCACCGACTTTTTTGCCAAGAAACATATTCTGAAAGGGGCATACCAGATATTTTGTAGAAGTTCTCATCCAGAAGACGTTTTTGTGTCCCTTTAAGACAGGTTTTTTGGACTTGCCGATAAGCTCCAGTTGAAAAGCGACCCAGTCTTCTCCCTGAACTTCCCATTCTTCTTTTGTAGGAATTTTTTTTTCTGCCTCCTGGGTTAAAAATGTTTTTGCCTGCCTGTCCAGGTCTTTGTAAAGTTTTCGTCTTGGAGGGGTGAACGAGAGTTTTTTCCAGCCATCGGACTTCAGGTTGGTTATTGTCGATATCCTGAATTTGAATGTCACCGACCCGTTATTTTGGGTGGTGATATTTTCAATTCTCGGCTTGTGTGCCACGGAAATTTTTCTGGCACTTAATTCATGTTCTAGATAATCCAGCACCAAAAATTTGAGTATAAAGTTGTGTATGTGTTTTTCGATGGATTCATGGTATCTGGTTATTATGTAATTTTCTGGCAGGTTTTTTTGATCCAGTCCGGGTGTTTTTGAGTGAGAGCCGTATATCGAAACAATATGTTTTTTGACTTTTTGTGCAACCGGTGCGGATACCGTAATGCATACAGAGAGAAGATGAGATGAGACTCGACTAGAAGCAAAGCGCATTCCTTGACAGGTTGCGCATTTAGATTTTAATCTTTCGGCCATGAAATCTCCTTTTCCAAAGTCGCGGTTTTAACGCCACTATAGCATATTAGATTTAAAGTTAGGTGATTCGTTAGATTTTGGTTTGCAATATTTAAAACCATAATATTATCATTCCAGGCTTTGACCTGGTATCTAGACCGCTTATTCCGTGTAGTTTAACTGAAAGTTTTACTGAGATTTGAGTTTTGGGTTAGCCATCCTGTATAGAAAAAGTATTTTGGCATAAAAAGGAACAGATCCCAGATCGAGTCTGGGATGACAATAGAAGAAAAATACTGCAAAATATGAACAATAAAATATATTCGAAAACCTGGTGCAAGAGGGGGGACTCGAACCCCCACCTCGGTTAAGAGACTGGCTCCTAAGGCCAGCGCGTCTACCAATTTCGCCACTCTTGCAATCTTTCTTGGGCTATTTAGCTGTTCTTTCTAGGAGTTTTTTGTTCTGGTGGGCTGCCAGGGACTCGAACCCCGAACCTGCAGATTAAGAGTCTGTTGCTCTACCATTGAGCTAGCAGCCCGAAACAATGCTAGTAAGTTATCATACTTGTAAAAGTTGGTGAAGAGGTTTAAGCGTATTTTGTTACTTCTGTCTAAAAAGTAGGTTATATGCCGAAATTTTGCCAGATTTATTGGTATTTGGCGAAATTTGCTAAAAGGATTTTTTTATTGTAGTATGGGGTGTGTTGTGGTTTTTTCTAAAAACGGCTAGAGATGATGAGTGTAAGGTTTGGATTTTTTATAGCAGTAATTATTTTTCGGTGTTTTGTGTTGGAAAATGTAGTTTTTGGACAAGGTAGACTTCCCACTCTTGGTGCAATACAGAGTTATAAAACAGTTAAAATGAGCGATAAAATAGAGTATCAAAGGAGTTTTAAGATTGAAATCCGAGGCACTACTTATGGAATGAAAAGCGGACGTGACTTTGCAAGTGGAATCTACTTTAAGATTAAAGATGGTAGTGTTAAGGCTTCTAGCTGGAATGAAATTGAAGGCGCGGCATTTAATGTGACAATGGATCTAAGTGATAATTTTGAAGGGACTCTGCAATGTGGGCAAAAAGTTGGTCTTAGTAAATTTAGGGATGGAGCTCAGGGGTGGCTTGTTAACTTGTTCGGCGGATACTTTATTTTTGATAATGTCTCTTTTCGTTACATTGATTCAGAAGTACATGTGTCAGGTTTGTTGTCAGAGAAAGGGCTTTTAGAGTGTAAGGAAGTTACGCTTGATCCAGAAAAAGATGATCCGTGTTTATGTGATGGTCAAAAATGTAGGAGTGTCTACAAGTTCAATGGAGAGTATTTTTTGTCTGATCAATATAGTGCAACAAGCTCCACTTTTAATTTTAATTTTAAGAAAATAAAAGATTTGGAGGCTGAAAAAATGATAGTAGCTGAGAGTACTTATTCTTCAGTAGACGGGCGTATCAAGGGAGAAGAAGATGAACAACCACAAAAAGGGTTACCAAGAGCTGGTAAATATTTATTTGTTGGTGAAATATCTTGGCATGAAAGCGCTAAATATTTGTACAAATTTGGTTCTAAATATTTTAACATTAATGCTCGATATGATGGAGGTAACCGAGTAGAAAGAGTTAGTAGGGAAGAATTACAAAAACTAACAGGAAAATATCGCGGAAAAGTAAAACAAGTTGATTTGATAGAAGAAAAAGAATCAGGATTATTGAAGTATGTTCAGACAATTTTTCTAACTCCAACACATGTTTCCTGTTTTGTTAGTTTATTCGGATTGCTTGTTGTTCTCAAAAAAGCTGATTTCAAATGGAGCAAAGTCAAGAGGAAGCACAAAAAGGCTTTC
>JBHPCE010000017.1:0-19758 GCA_042576345.1 Candidatus Babelota bacterium
CCGAACAAATCCTTGGCTCCATTTAGTTATAAAGAACATTTTTTCTCTCTTTTCCCCCGTTTTTTGCCCTTTCGAGAGCACCTTTTGAGGTATTTTCAGTTTTCTTCAAAATGAATAAGTAATGTACTCAACGAAAGGATGAAAATGGCAAAATTTGCAAAAATTCTACTTTTTTCGGCAAGTATGCTTGTCATGACTAGAACAAGCACTGCAATTATTGGAGCCTTAACAAAACTACAATTGAACAATCTGATAATACTTCTATGCCATGATCTGCACATTGAAGACAGCCATCTTCTTACAAGCACACAAAACAGTTCGTTCACGCACATATCAAAAAACCAACAAAGCGTTATAGAAGGCTTGGGCAGCAAATTTTCACATTTGGTTGAACAAATGGATAAAATTGCTCATCCACAGAGGCTTCTGACAAATCTCAAGGGAACGGACATCGATTATTTAAGAAGAGATTTTTATAAAGTCGCATCAAGATATAGCAATTATCTTTTTGACTCATATTTTTCATGGATTGCTGATACAGCAAGACTAACTTTCATCAACCAAACAGATGAATGTTTCCAAAGATATCTAAATTTAATCCATGACATCCTAGAACAAACTATCCCCCAAGGACTAGGAAAAGAACTGCAAAAAATAGAAACTGGAGTACGCTACCAAAGAGAAATGTTTTTGAAATCAGTCAACACAAACCCGCATTTCACAGTCGCTGAACTTTACAATCTTTTTGTTCAACCGTTTACCTGTCTCAATGAACCCGGCATCGGCTGGGGACCAGAACTTGTAATCTTAAAGCACATCTTCTCTGAAGCCCAAAAGCAAAACTCAAAACCAGTTGTTGTTGTAACCGGTGCTGACCACAGTGCAAACTTAATTCGCATGCTTAAAAAGTTAGAAGGTATATCCATAGAAAAAACTTTTCCAATGCATCGCAACGTTGAACATCTCCTTAAATATCCATTTCACAGTGCAGCTTCAAAAATATATCCCAAGCACTTTATTTCAAAAAAAAATTTGAAAAAATTCCTTGCACAAACGATAGATTAAAGTACCCGACAAACAACCGCAGCAGAAAAAGATGCCGGCTTTAACTTCATCAAAGGCTTTGCAACCGCTCTTAAAGTCTCTCCAGTTGTACATAGATCATCCACCAAAATAAAATTCTTGCCCTTGAAAAAATCCATATCTTTTGTCGATAAAATCGATGACAATGCAAACGCATCTTTAACGTTTTTCCGTCTCTCCCTTTTTTCCAAAAGCGACTGATAAACGGTTCTTTTGGACCTGACAACAAGGTTCATCACAGGTATCCCTGTGGACTGGCTGTAGACACCTGCCATAACCTTGGCCTGATTAAAACCTCTGGTAACTTCTCTACTCCAATGAAGTGGCACCGGCACCAAAATAGAGTTTTTGCAAAAATCCTTGTCTAAAAAAAGCGAAAACCTCGGAATCTGTGTGAGCAAAGTTGCCAGCTTCCAGCTTGCATTTTTATCTCCATGGAATTTGCCCATCAAAACTCGCCTAAGTGGCCCCCTGTAATCTCCAAGAGCATATACTTTGATTTTTCTAGTCTCTGTAACATTAATTTCGCATGTCGCAGGAGGTATTATTCGTCTGCAACACTCGACACAACAAACCTGCTTTGCTCCAACAAGCTTTTCACAAAACAAACAAAAAGACGGGTAAACTAAACACGAAATGTGTTGTGCCCCACGCTTAATGCACTTACAAGCTCTCTTTGCGCCATCGGCGACATTACGTAGTATCTGCATGATATCTTGCCTCATCTCAAAACAATTTTGAGCATATGAAGTAAAATACACGTGAAAACACCGGAAACCGCTTCATCTACAAAAGCACCTGTAATTCCAGTAAAAATCTCTAACCGGGGTTCTTCCTCCCTGTACCGCCGCAAAAATCGTGGAACCACGTAAAGAAGTCCTGAAAAGGTGATATAGCCCCAAAAGATCATCTCGAACGAATGTGGTATGTAAAAAAATCCAAGCATCATCCCTGCAACGCTAGGTAGCACAATCTCGTTGTACCGCTCTATTGGAAGGTCCCCAAGAGCTAAATTTGTGGCAATAAAAAAGTTGGCCAAAAGGACAAAAAGAAGAACATAAAAAACATCTACAGAAAGAGGATATATTAACCTACCGAGTAAAATTATTGGTATGGCAACAAGAGGTGTAACCACCCTTCCCCACCATCTTTCACCTAGAGTTCCAAGTCTTGCACCCCATACAAACCACTCTTCTAGCCATTCAAAAATCCTCATACAGCATCCTTTTGGCTATCAGAACTACACCTAAAACAATGCACACATCAGCCAGATTAAATGAGGCCCAGTGCCAAGTTCCAAAGTGCAGATCTATAAAATCCACAACTCCTCCATGCCATATCCTATCTACAAAGTTGGCAAAGCCTCCAGCCAAAACTAATATCTCTGGCAAAGCAGTACCATCGCTCTTGAATTTGTAAACAGAGTAGGCAAATAAAACTGCCAAAACTATGCCTATCAATGAAAGAAGCCAGGGAAAATTACTGTGGCCAAAATCGGCAAGCAGACTCCATGTCACCCCCTCATTTAACGCTGTGTGAAGGTTCAAAAAGCGACCAAGGCGCACCATCTTTGACCCCAAAAAATTTAGGGCCAAGACCTTTAAAGTTAGGTCTGCAACAACAAGACTTACAAAAGTTGCAATGTGAACAATCAGAGACTTAATCTTTTTGTCCAAAATTTACCTTCCCTAAAGTTCGCGCAATTTTGCTCCATGTTTCTCTACAGCTCTGATAGCTTCTTCTCTGATCTGCGAGACCTCATCCTTACTTAAAGATCGCTTATCGTTTCCACAAACCACATGAAACGCCAGCGATCTTTTGTCGACCCAATCTTTTTTCTCAAAGAAATCTATGAGCTTGACCGATCTGATCGCCGCATTAGAGTCCCTCACAGCGCATTCCAGCGTTTGAGATGTCACGCTGATAGGTATCATCATGGATAAATCAAAGCTACTTTCCTGGAATTTAGATATTGCCCGATACTGACAAATATCTTCCACATACTCAAGCAAAAACTGAGCATCTAGCTCAAAAATAAAAGCATCACTTTCTGGTAGAAAATCTAAAGTTGACCACACCGACGCATCAATCTTGCCGACAATGCCAACATTTTTTCCCAAAACAGACAATTCTGCAGACTGATATGGATGAATCCATAAATGTGGATGATCCTGAGGCTTATCCCATTTAACATTCTTTATTCCTGCAATCGAAAACACTTCATTTACACGATTTTTCCATTCATAAAAATCAACATTTTTGCGCTTACTGAAAGCAATTCCGGCAACAACCTTCTGCTCTTCAAAAGACTTTGAGTTTTTCACCCACTTACGTCCAAACTCAAAGAATGACAGATCATCTACCTGCGCATAGTTATCAAAAACGTTTTTCAAAAGATGTGGCATAAGAGTCGTTGTCATGCGACTAGCCTGCTCAGAGACTGGATTAGATATATTTAAAGTGTTTTCGGGTTCATATCCAATTTTTTTGGCAAAAACCTCATCTATAAACGCATAGTTAAACTGTTCCATCATTCTGGCACCATGCGTCAAATATCTCTTGAGGCTTCTCATGCGCAGCCTGGAGGTTAAATCCACACCGCCTGTTCCAATCTTGGGAATTTCTTGAGGAATATTGTCCAGGCCATAACAACGTACAATTTCCTCTAAAATATCTTCTTTTATGCGAATATCTTTGCTTGCCCTAAACGGCGGCACCGAAATTTTATAAATGACGTCGTCTTTCAAAGCCTTTTCAACCAAGGAAAATTCAAGTTTTTCCAAAATTTTTCTTACTTTTTCGCAAGAAAGTTTTTCTCCTGATCGGCTTTCTAAAAAACTGTGTCGCACTTCAACATTCAATATTTCTGGAAGCTCTCCAACAGCGTGTATCTGGCCATCAAGATTAAGAGTGATTCCGTATTCCTTAGCAATTTTAACCATTCGCATTATCGCAGTTGCTGCCTGAACTGATGTAGGAGTTTTCTCAAATCTTGCAGAAGCTTCCGTCCTAATTTTGTGATGTGCCGCAGATTTACGAATCACTGTAGCTTCGAATGTGGCAGACTCTAAAAGAATGTCCGAAGTTTTTTGCCCTATCGAGTGTTTTTTACCGCCCATCACACCGGCAAGAGCCATTGGCTCTTTTTCCGACGCAATGACTATATCGTACTTTGTTAACTCAATCTCTGTGTCGTCCAAAAGCCCTAATTTTTCGCCACCTTTTGCCATATTTATTACAAAATGGTTACCTGGAACGGCGTCAGCATCGTACGCATGTACAGACTGCCCCCAGTCAAACATAAGAAAATTTGTCATGTCGACCAAGGCATTTATGGGCTTTGCACCTAACCTGATTAATTTAAAGGCCATTTTCGGAATCGATGGCACATTAGAAACATTAGTGAAATGTGCGCCACAAAATCTAGAACACTCATATGGAACATTATTTGTAATTTTAAGAGGGATCTGTGAGCCTGAACACTTAACTCCATGTTCAACCACTTCTATCGATTCAGTAACATCTCTTTCAGATTTTAAGGGCAAATCCAAAATCATCGCTATTTCGCGCGCAAAACCTCTGTGCCCCCACATATCAGGCCTATGTGTAATGGACTTGTTGTCCACTTCAAAAATAATGTCGTCCGTCTCTAAATCGTTTTTCCATTTACCAGCCAAATCACCAGCTTCAATTTTTAGAGGAGGAAAAAAACCTTCTCTTTCCTTTATTCCAAAATCTTCAAAACTCGCCCAGCGCACCTTTTCCTTATCTCTACAAACCAAAAAAGCTTCATCGCTGTCACCAAAAGTTTCTCTCAACTCAAGCACACTTTCTATGCCCCACTCGGGAATATTAACTTTTATGCCATCGCCCAGAACTTCCACAACAGATGCTGCCGCAATGTCTTTAGATTTCCAAGACCAATTTTCAACAGACTCTATTTCAGCCGTTTTTCTGTTGAATTCAGAAAGAAGCTTTTCGACATCAACATCGCGCCAATCACCGTTTATGTGGTCAAACGTCCAAGAAAGAGAAATTTTCATAACTACCGCAGGCGCCAGTCACGCATTGTTTGGATTCTACTAATATTTCAGCGATATTTAGCATGCAACAGAATGTCTGTAAGGTCAACTCTGCCCTTTTTTTTGAAGTTCCATAATTTTGTCTCGTAAAGCAATCGCCTTTTCAAAGTCTAGCTGCTCTGCAGCAAGCATCATTTCTTTTTTCATCTTTTCCAAAATCTTTTCCACATTTCTTGTTTTTTTGTCCCGCTCATCCAGCAGCTTTTTCGTCGAAGGCGGTTTTACTGAAAGAATCGATTTAGACACCTCTCTCTTTGTCGACTTTGCCTCAATTCCATGCTTTTCGTTGTGCCGCCTCTGTATTCCTCGTCGCCTTTCAGTCTCCTCAATCGCCTGCTTTATCGAAGGCGTTATCTTATCAGCATAAAATATCACCTGGCTTTCTGTATTTCTTGCAGCCCGCCCAACAGTTTGAATCAGAGACCTGGTATTTCTTAAAAATCCTTCTATGTCGGCATCGAGTATCGCCACCAAGGCTACCTCTGGAAGGTCTAATCCCTCACGAAGCAAATTTATTCCCACAAGGCACTCAAAAGTCCCGTCGCGCAATTTAGCTAAAATTTCACTCCGCTCAGGAGTTTTTATATCAGCATGCAAATAACAAACCTTAATTTTTTGGTCTTCAAGGTGGCTAGCAAGCTCTTCCGCAGATCTTTTTGTCAGTGTAGTAACGAGCGTTCTAAAGCCTTTTTTGCTAGTTTCTTTAATTTTAGAAAGTAGGTGATCAAGTTGATTTTTCCGAGGATGTACTTTAATTTCCGGATCCAAAATCCCGGTCGGTCTTACAATCTGCTCTGCCACGGTTCTTGATTTCTCTAACTCATATTCTCCAGGCGTTGCAGAAGTGAAAATAACGTTATCAAAGTACCTTTCGACTTCCTCAAACTTCAAAGGTCGATTATCGTAGGAACTTGGTAACCGAAATCCAAAGTCTATCAAAGAAGCCTTACGAGCCCGATCACCCTTGTACATAGCCCGAATTTGAGGCACAGAAATATGTGACTCGTCAATAATAAACAAAAAATCTTTGTCAAAAAAATCTAAAAGACAAAAAGGGGGGTGGCCAGGCTCTCTTCCATCAAAATACCGAGAATAGTTTTCTATTCCAGAGCAGTATCCTGTGGCACGTAACATTGCGATATCATGAGTCACCCTAGTCTTAAGCCTTTGTCGTATGAGATCATTTTCGATCGTCGGCAAAGTCTTCCTCAAATCACCTTCTATCTCCAAAAGAACTTTCTCCAGACGCCCTTCCGGCACCACAAAATGTTTTGCAGGAAAAATCAAAACATTGTCCATCCGGCCCTTAACTGAAAAGTTTTTTCTGTCCACAATTTCTATTGAATCAACCTGGTCTCCAAAAAGTTCAACTCTTACGCTATCGCGAAGGTATGGAACATTTATTGTGACTGATCCACCATGGACTTGAAATGTGGAAGATGAGCGTTCAACATCATTTCTAAGGTATTGGATGGAGATGAGTTTTTCTAGAAGTTTTTTCCGTTCGATTTTATCACCAATTTTTATTGAAAACGCCTGGCTTTTATAGTCAGCGGGGTTTCCAAGAGAGTAGATGGCAGAAACTGAAGCCACAACAATGGTATCTTGGCGATTTATTAAAGATGCTGTCGCTTCGATGCGAAAACGCTCGATTTGATCGTTTATTTTCGTTTCTTTTGCAATGTACGTGTCACTGGAAGGCACATACGATTCTGGTTGGTAGTAATCATAGTAGCTGACAAAATAACAAACTTTGTTTTCCGGAAAAAACAAGGAAAATTCTTCGTAAAGCTGTGCCGCAAGGGTTTTATTCGGTGACAATACCAAAACTTGTTTATTTTGTTTTGCTATAACATTTGCAAGCGAAAACGTCTTTCCAGAGCCTGTCACCCCCAAGAGTAGTGACTTTTCTGGCCGACTTTTCAACAATGAATCAATGGCACTTGGCTGATCACCTGTCGGAGAAAATGGGGAATGAAGCTTAAATACTTCTTTCACAAAAAACCTTGATTTAAAACACTTTCTTTTTGGTGTACACTGTATCCAATGTAACAAAAACTGTAAAAAAGTCACTTTGCAAATCCCATAAACATCAGCAATGCATCCTACACAAGTTATTTGATGGATTTTATACCCTCATCACAAAAAAGGGCGACATGGAATCTGAAAAACGAAGCTTGATGAAAAATACGGTTAAAGTCAGTTTACTTTACCTCATAAGCCGCATTTTTGGCCTCTTCAGAGATGTTCTGCAAGCATGGTTTCTTGGCATAGGTGCTCAGTCGGACGCATTTTTAATCGCTTTTAGAATTCCAAATTTGTTTAGGCAGATATTTGCAGAAGGAGCACTTTCTTCTGCTCTTGTACCATATCTGACAAGAATGAAACACGAAGGCCGAGCAGATGACGTAAAAGGACTTCTGTCACTTGTAATGCTCATTGTTGGGTGCGTAGTTCTTATGCTATGCGTCGCAATAATGCTATTCCCAGACAGGGTTATACACATGTTCGCCCCAGGTTTTAGTCCTGAGCAAAACGAATATGCCACTAAATATATTTTGATAATGTTTCCTTTTATTTTTCTTGTCTTCATCTGCGCTGTTCTCACAGCAGGACTTCACTCAGTCAACCATTTCTTCACTCCAGCGCTCGCCCCTGTGCTTTTCAACATCACCCTGATAACCTTTGTCGTTTCCGCCATAAAGTTTAAACTTCCCGTAGAATGGATTTGTCTAGGAGTTTTAGTTTCAGGATTTTCTAAGCTCTTTCCCCGAGTCATAGCTTTTTGGCACAAAGGACTTTCTCTTGGAGCTGTAACTCTACAAAGTTGGAAAGATCTTAAAGCCGTATCCCAACGGTTTTTCCCATGTCTTGCGGGCGTAGGAATTCATCAGATCAACGTTCTTTTGGACACTGTAGTTGCGTCATTTTTGCCTTGCGGCCAAGTGACAATGCTGCATTATGCATACCGCTTTATGCATGCTCCGCTAGCCGTTTTAGGAATAGCAACATCAATAACTTTTCTACCCTACTTCTCGAAAATAGCGATAAAAAAACACGGCCATCTAAAATTCGCATTGGTCGAAGTTTCAAAATTATTATTCTTTGTAGCCACACCAATAACCCTGTTTTTATGCTTTCACTCAAAGCTACTTTTCAAAGTACTTTTTTCCCATAAAGCAGATGTAAACCAAATCTATATGGCTGGAAATATGCTCACAATCTTAGCTTTAAGCATTTTCATACTTTCTATAAATCGTGTCATAATAAAACTTTTTTACGCCCTACAAGACACCAAAACTCCAACATGGATAATTTCCATTACAACAGCTATGAAAATTGCGGGAAATATTTTTAGCGTGGCCGTTTATGGCGGAGTTTATGGAATTGTCCTTTCAACAGTTATTTTCGACGCTGTCGCCACACCGGCGTACCTGTCGGCCCTCGCCACTAAACACGACATCAAATTTGATTTCTCATATTTCAGACAATTTTTGTGGAAATATTTTTTACAGTTGCTAAGTATTGCCACAGGTTTTTTATTTGCATACATCTTCGTTTTCAATATTTTGACTCGGCTGTTATTACGTGGAACAAAAATTTTCTACATAACACACCTTCTGATGGCCGTAGGACTTCTTGCGATATCGATGCTAGCATTGCTTCTAACTAGAAAAAAATATGGGTTAGACCTTTATTTTATCGAAAAGTAGAAAGAGCATGAAGTTCCGTTTAATTGCTACATATGCGGCCTTATTTTGTTGTGCGACGTTTATCCACACACGCGTTACAGATACCTCTAAAAGTACAAAGAATTTTTTATTTTCATCCTTTGATCAAGAAACTCAAACAATGTTTTTAGCGAGTGGGCTTTCCGCAAGTCAAACCAACGGAGAATATTCTTTAGCCAAATCAACACTTTTATCTACTGGGGAAATTACTGTTCAAAATATGGCTCCGCAAAATGTGATTCTTAACGACGTTTCAACAGAGTTAAACCCAATTTTTGGTTCAAAAGTAACCAATTTAGAACTAATGGACGGAAAACCGGCACTATCTCTAGATTCTGTCGGAAATCGAGTTTTTTTGGTTTCTGACGTGGATTCAGGAGCGGAGATCTTGCAAACCGACCCTTTGACCGTTACAGACGAGATTACAGCAACAGATCAAATTGTGCGTCTCGCTGCTTCTAGCGATAAAATTTTTGCAGTTCTAAAGCCTAGTAGTGGTGCGTTTGGTACAGAAAAGAGCTGCATATGTGCTTTAAAGTCAAATCGCTCTGAAACGAAATTGGAGGTTTATGCACGTACAGGGAGTATGCACAACGCCGCCGCTCCAGATGGAATTCAAGATTTAATGGGTAATGTTACTTTAACCGATGTGCCAGTAATGCACTGGGATTCTACCCTGAATCGACTTTTTATAGGTCTTTCGCTATCACTTGCCAATGTTGCAAAAGTTGGAATTTTAGTTGGTCGCTTTTCAGAAACTTCTATTGCTTTAACCGGCTCAATCGACGTTTCTTTACTTACTGGCGGACAGGTAAAAATCGCAGGAGAAAACGTCTACGATCCCATGTCAGTGAATTATTTGAAAACCATGAAAACATCGACCGGTAAAATTTATTTGATCACACAGATTGACGCTGACACAGATACAACCGATGTAAACGAGTCTGCAAAGGTTTTTGCCTTGCCGCTTGTTATGGAAAATTCCACAGCAGAAAACATTGGCAAGGTGTCTGAAAATAGTGGTTCTGGTATTTTTTCGCAGCCGGCAACTTCCCTTGCACAACTTCATGATGGAAACAGTACAAACAAAGATGAAGCTCCGTCACTTATTGGAGGAAATAGGCCTCCTGTAACAGACTCAGCTGATATCACCGGCATAGAAATAGTCGGAGATGCAATTTTTCTTTTCTCAAAATCTGCTGTCAGCGGTGAAATGGGAATATTTTCAAGCACTGCAATCTTTAACTCCAGTGGACACATAAGAGGATGGACATCGTGGGAAAGAGCAGGTGGAATTTACTCCCCTGTGTATGGATTTGCTATGGATGAAACATCTGGAAACCAATGGTCAATTTATACTTCTTCTTTGGCTGCAGACACTGTAGGGCTCAATAACTGGTCGGCTGGGAACAGCACAGGAAGTACAAATTACGGTTTTGCAGATCTTACTGAAACTTTTGAAAAAAACATGCATTGGTCAGACGGCGGCATCTGGGCTTTTAATATTTTCGAATCAGGAACAACCGGCCTTGGAAATAACTCGTGGATAGTTACCCAGGGTTTTAATAAAGTGTATCTTGTCAAAACTGGATCTGGAACAGCACCAAAAACGATTCCAACAAATACCTTTGCCGGCGCAAACAACATACATCTATTCACAGATGAGGCCTTGAATTTTTTTGGTGAACTTTACTGCAGCGAAATCTCAAGAACTTCTGCTAGCAACTCCGGATGGCTATTTTTGGGAACACAAAATGGACTTGTTGTCCTGAGCAAAACAGATGGTACCGGCTGGGACAGCTCGGTTGGACTTAGTGACTGCAACACTGGGGGCGGTGGAGATCTTGAAAATTGCACTTTTAAAAATCTTTCGGGCATAAGTGAGCCAGTTTATTCACTCAGATCCGATGGCACAAATCTTTTTGTGACTACAAATAAAAAACTCTACAAAGTTGTTATGGGAGCTTCTCATTTTGGTGGAACAGATACAGATATTTCCTCTGTGACAACACAAGAGTTTTCATGCGCAAGTGACGAGGCAATGGTGGATCTAAAGGTTTTAGGTGGATACAACGATGGAACATTGAAGCCCGCTCACGCAATTTTGGTCACCACAAAGAGACTGTATTTTAAAGCCAACATTCACAACGCTGGAAGTTGGACAGAAATTACACTTCCAAGCACAGAAAACATAATTTCTGTCACTCTCAAAGCTGTAAACCCAAAAGCAACCATAAAAAATAGCTTTGCACCGGTTGGCTCTGCAGATACCATCGCAAATTTGTACGTTTTAATGGGCTGTATGGTTTCTGATAGCGCAAAGATTTACCGCCTTGATGTGCAAGGAGTTGTTCACGCAGATGCAACGCCTGCAAATCGCTATTTTGAGTCAATAACCGCGGTAGAACAAATTGACACAACTGATGCAATGATCGATCTGCAGCAATTTAGAGCTGGAATTTTTTTAAGAGGAGTTGGCTACAGTTTTACACCAACTCACCTTGGAAGATCAGATCTTTTAAGAAATTTTAAATTTTCCGACGATGCGTTGATTATGGAAAATAGCCATGCTCAAACAGATGTTACGTGGTCAGCACAATCGCCATATTATTTTTCAAACTTGGTTCAAAGTAATGCTTCAGGAAACATTATCGCCGCAGGTTCCTGGGGTATTAGAGTTAACGAATAAAAAAATCTCTTGACATCAAATTCAAAGTGTCTAAATTTACGTCACATCTCGCGAGGAACATGTTGTTTTGTTGGAAAATTGTAAGTTTTTAAACTTTAAACAAAGGAATTAATCATGTTTAAAAAAAGTGTTTTGACAATGTTGGCTGTTGCAGCCATGGGTTTGAGTGGTTTGAACGCTGAATGTCCTTGTCAACGAGAAAAACTCGAAAAGGAAAATTCATGGTACAAGGTTCAAGAAAAGCTTCAGCAATGGGGAACTCAGTGGAATTGCAACTATCCATTTCCTAAAAATAATGGCGACTATTCAATGCAAGAAAACATTGAATGGAATATGGGCGAAAAAGATCCAGTTGACGTAAAAGCAGATGATGGATCTATGTACCGGTTTGGAAAAGAAGATTTTTGTGACACGTGTTGGAAGCAAATTACAAGCAAAATAGCCGAATATAACACCATGAAACTGGTAACGCGTGAAAGAGGCGAAAAATTTGTAGGCGTA
Source organism: Candidatus Babelota bacterium (assembly GCA_042576345.1). GTDB lineage: Bacteria > Babelota > Babeliae > Babelales > DAOVOC01. The sequence continues at coordinate 12,087 of JBHPCE010000017.1, forward strand.
CCGTGTTATGAAAGTCCCAGTAAAAAAAATCGAAGAACAAAAATTTGGCATGCAAAAAATCGTAAGAACGATCTTGATGTTTCTTTTGTTGACCTGGGTGATGGGAAAGTGATTCCTGCATCCGAAAGCGAAATGTTTGCAGAAGAATATGATAATCTAATAGAGTTTTTGAAAAAAGAAGATCCGGATTTCATTGACCGCCAGTTTGTTCTCAGAATGATTGCTGGTGAATAAATCAAAGGTATAAACTTACACAAAATGGTACATCGCCGGGCTATGTGTGGGCCCGGCGAGTTTTTTAAAAAACATTATTCAACAAGAACAAACATGAAAAAAATAGTACTAAATCTAGCCATAATTCTAACCACTTTTCTTTCACCAAAAGCTCAGACGGTAGAACTCTCTATGTGGAATGCCTTTATTTCAGCCAAAGCACTACTTAAAGACTTTCAAAAATCAGATTTAAGAAAAGCCCTTGAGAAAGCCAAGTGGAATATTATTATATCACACATAAAACTTGCGGAAAAAGACGATGTTGAGGAACAATTGCATGAACTTATTGTTAACGGAGACATAACACTCGCTGCAACCCCAGATGAAATAGCAAAGGCAATACATGACAACTGGCCAGGTGTTGAAGTACATTCTATTCCCGAGCTTGCCGATGAAACATATAAACTCTCATTACAAGATGCTGAGAAAGGAGTTCGTGCACAAAGATGCCTGCAAGGCCTAACTCTTGGGCTTCCTTACATTGGCTTCTATGCTATAAATAAACTTTGTCTTCTAATGAAATTTAGATCTATGCAAATGACGTTTGTCAAAGAGCCAGGAACAACTGTTCTAAGGTTTTCCCTTGGAATTCTTTCACCGCTTTTCATGAATCTTTCTACCGATCAAAAAAGAGCTCTTAAGGTTCAGTTTACTGCAGACCTAATCTCTTTGGCGACAGGATTCATTATTGGATTTATAGATGGAAGAGCAGGAAGGCCTCCATTTCAGAGCATTGGGTTGAGTTACATGCTGCTTCAAAAACGTTTCATCGACAAAAACCTAAGCGCACTGTGGGACACTACAAAACAAAAACTAAAACAAAGCTGCGCTCTTCTTTAAATATCAAAAGGTTCTTTTGGTCCACTGCAAGGGGTCGACAGCCATGTTGTTGACCCTTAGCTCCCAATGCAGGTGATAACCCGTTGCGTACCCTGTGCGGCCAATTTTACCTACAGGATTACCTTTTTGAACCATATCTCCAACGTCTATGTCTGAAAAGTCGTCAAGGTGGCAGTAGAGTGTTAGAACTCCCATTCCATGATCTATGGCCACGGTATTTCCCGTCATCCAAAAGCGTTCTTTTATGATAACTTTTCCACTTTGACTTGCCCAAACAACAGCCTTTGGAGAATTTACGATGTCAACAGCCTTGTGAACATACCTTCCCTTTTCCGGCGTTGTACGAATCTCGCCAAATGGAGTGCTATACCTCTGGACGATTGTCGGCACTTCAAACGGCCCGCTCCATAACTTTTCTTCTGATGAGCTTTTTGTCCATTTTTCTAAGGCACTGCCCAAAACCGCATCACTAACACTTTTTTCTCTCTCATCAGCAAGTTTTGCTGAAGAAATGGAAAGGTTTGCTTTTTTAGAAAAATTTGCAGCAACAATCTTTGCGCCACCTGTCATTACAGTTTTATTTCCAACACTGTCTGTTGCGCACACCTCAAACGGAACTTTACCGATAGCGGCATCACAATCAATCGGAACAAAACATTCATAAAAAGCGGAGTTCGGACGAGACTGAGCAAATTTAAAGATATCTTCAGCAAATTTGAGATCTATGGATGCTGTAGATTTATTTGCCTGCACGGTTATATGGAGTGTTTGCCCTTGTTTTACACAGTGTTCACCTCTGACAAGCTCCGCTCTAAGCGGCAAGTTGTCGACAAAAAAAGGATACTTCACGGTCTTTTTTGAAGATTTGTATCCACCATCAACTGCAGTGATACAAAACGTGTGCTCACCATCATCAAGACCAGACGCATTAAACGTAATTTTTGGTTTCGAAGAAATCTTACCCTTGATGTCGGTTAGGTCAATTTCCAGGGGTTTTTCATCAACTGAAACTTGCAAATCACAAAGGCTACACACACTTTTCACTTCCAACTCAAAATCGGCAATCCCCTTAAAGTTTGGGTTTTCGGATAGACGTTTGCATTTAACTTCTGGTGCCAAAGTGTTGGTTACAAAATACCAAAGCGGTTTTCCTAAATATGCTCCCACGCCTATAAAAAATAAAAACATCAAAAATTTGATAAACTTTGTCATGTTTGTAATCCTTCGCTTCTAAGCCCTAAGACATTCACAACAGATGAAAACTATGCTCATCTTTTCTGTAGAGCTTGATCGTAAAATAAAAGTAGATCTCAAAACTTACCCATGATGACAACTAACCTTAAGCATAGCGGGTTTTTCTAAAATTTCACTCGCATTTCCAATTCTCCGCCAATATCACCGTGATTACGCCTTGCAATCTTGAAGCTGAGATTATTTGTAAGAAAATACTCCATTTGAACATCTAGATCATCGCTGTTTTTTATGCCCTTTTTCAGCGAGGCATGAAGGCCTGGCGCCACCTGCAAATCAACAGACGCTCCCACCTCCTGAAGCTTATTGCTAGAAAAATATGGTACAATTTTTAGTCTGTTAAATGGCCTTGAAATCCGCTTAACTAACTTTTCAAAGCCTCCAGCACCTCCTTCATTTTTTGGGACAATTTCTTCCATATGGTTCAAGATCATTCCAGGAAGCCCTTGTGACAGAGGAATATTTTCAGACCCAGACAAAAGAAGAGAAATTATTTGTTCTTCTCTTAACTCCGGATATGAGCTAAAGCTAAAAAATGGATTTTTTTTGGAACCAGTTGCACTCAATATTACGTTATATTTCTTCAGACGGCCTTTTACACAAAAGTTAATTAAAGGATCATCGCTTCTATGAGGCGCAAATATTAGCTCGCCACTCACAAGCCTAAATCGATTTTTCAAAATTCTCATATTTCCGTGTGTAAGCTTTATTTTACCGTCTATTCGCGTGTTATGAAGATCCCCATTTGCATAAAAAGATTTGGCTAAAAAATTTAACTGAGCTTCTCCCCTAAAAAATTTGTGTTCAATTTCCATCGGCTGCTGAGACTTTACCTTCAAATCTACTTTTAGTCCCTCACCGCGTTTCAATGCCCTATGGATCTCTAAAAATGGCGGCCTTATGCCCGCATCCATTTCAAAGTCTTTATACCTAGATCTGTGCAAAATAAGGTCGCCACAAAGACTGGGAGACTTTCCCGTCTCAACTAAAAATGAAAGATTTCCAGAGGTAATTGAGTGAAATTTGTTTTTATAATTGAAGGTGAAATTATCAAGTTTTACCGGCGCATGTATTTTGTAATAATTGTCATCCGCTGACCAGCTACATAAAATTTTATCCGCACCAATATGCCCCTTTAAAAAGGTAAAATCTATGTTTTCAAATACAGCGCTGTGTTCATTTAAATTTATTGAAAAATCCGCCAAAGCACTTTTTATAGGGTTGCATTGTCCTTTGAATAAAATGGAAGCTCTTTTTAGTCCAACTTTGCCCGACGCCCTACCCCGCTCCCTTGCGTTGTTTATTTCACCCCAAAGCAATCCCTCATGAACATTAAAACTCCAAAACAAAGACCGATCTAAAATTTGTGTCAGAGGCTTAATTTCACAAAGCGCCTTAATTTTCCCGCTTTCATCCTGCTCAACACTAGCAAGCTCCTTGCCCACTAGGTTAAAAACACGTAATCTCTCGATTTTTCGACTTTTTAAATTAAATCCCATGGTAAATCTGTAAAAATTTGAGTTTGCACGTACACAGGCCATGGAAGAACCACAACAAAAATTTCCCCGTATTGGATAAACCTTTTTTGCCTTTGGATGCTTCTTTCGGGTATCAATTTTAAATTGACCACGCAAGCATTTTTTTGAATCCAGCAAGACGCAAATATCCATACCAAAAGGATCAATCACATACCCAAGATAATTGCGAAATATGAAGCTTTCTGCATTTTTCAATTTAACCTCAGCCAATCCCAACCTTAGATTAAACTTTCCAGCAAATTTCCACTGACCAACATATGGCAATCCAATATCGCCTTTTAATTCTATGTTTCGACCATAAAGCCCAGCCCAAAATTCATCACATTTAAAATCATCAAACCCTGTAGATGCAGGATGAATCTCGGTGTATTTGGCACAAAACGACACAAGTCGCTTATTGAAAGGATTTACTGATATAAAAGAAGATTTAACACTCAAAAAAGCTTTTGACCTTAAATGCCTTATTCTCAAACCGTTCATCAAAAACCGAAGTCCAAAGGGCTTAAGTTTCCAAGAATCAACCGAAATAGAAACACCATATTTCTTAAGAAAATAGGACTTCAAAATAATCGGAACTCGGCAACAAAAAAAAATGAGAATTATGGACGATACCAAGAAAAAAACAAAAAAATAAATAAGTTTTAATCTATTAAAACTGATTACCTATTCCCCTATGCGAATCTTTCTCTTTAAATAAAATCCAAAACTATAAAAATTCTCTAAACACCACCTCTCAAAATCAAGTCTATTGCTGCAAGGCGGTTATATTTTGCAACACGCTCACCCCTGGCAGGAGCACCAATTTTACACGATCCTGCAGCAACACCAACAGAAAAGTCTGAAAGAAACGAATCTATCGTCTCTCCAGATCTGTGCGACGGTACAACGCCTAGCCCACCAGATTTTGACATCGAAACTGCTTTAAGTGTTTCCGAAATTGTACCAACCTGGTTTGGCTTTATCAAAATCGCATTACAAACCTTATTTTCGAGTGCCTTTGTAACTCTTTCTGGATTTGTTGCACACAAGTCGTCTGCAACAATTTCCACCCTGTTACCCAAAGATTCGTTTAGATTTTTCCAAGAAACCCAATCATCCTGCGCAAGACCATCTTCGATAGAACCTATCGAATATTCATTCAATAAATCTGAGTAAAATTGTACGAGGTCGTCAGAAAAAACATGATCGTTGCCAACATTATAATATCCATTCTGCTCATCGAAAAACTCGGATGCCGCAACGTCAAGACAAATATTCACCTTTCCAAGATTTCCAGAAGAATCAACCGCCTTTGTCAAAATATCCAAGGCTTCTCTTTCGCATCCAAACACTCCCTTTCTTCTCAAATCAGGCGCAAAACCACCTTCATGCCCAACGCATGTAGAATAACCTTTACTCTTCAAAATATCAGAAAGCGTATGATACACAGAAACAATCATTTGCTGCTGATCCTCAAACGACTCGGCAACTGTGGGCTGAATCATAAATTCCTGAAATAAAAGAGAATTGTCCGCGTGTCTGCCACCGTTGATCAAATTTGCCTTCACAAAAGGCATTGATGGCTTTATTCCCGTCACATGACTGATAAATTCAAAAATTTCTATATCCAAACTTTTAGCCTGCGCCTTAAGCGTCAAAATACTTCCCAGCAGTATCACATTAGCGCCAAGGTTTGATTTGTTCCCTGTGCCATCAATTGATAAGAGATCGTCATCGATTTTAGAAAAATCAGGTTTTCGGCCTAAAATAATGGGTGAAACTTGATCTCTAAATGTTTGAGCTGCCTTAAAAACCGATTTTCCAAAATATTTTTTTGTATCGCCATCGCGTTTTTCAATAGCCTCATATTTCCCAACAGAAGAGCCAGAAGGAATGCTCGCACACACGCGCCTTCCATCACTGAGCTCCAAAAAACCCGCAAGTGTAGGCCAACCTCTCGAATCTAAAATTTGAAAAACCTCAATTTTTGATATATTCATTCTTGAGCCTTCTTGGAAAAAACATTAGTTATGATTGCGTAAAATTTACACAAGGCTGATCTTTTAGAAAAGTCTACGCATTTTTCAACCAAATGACAGTAAACGATGTTACAACTAATAACTTTGATTTTACCCTTCGCCGGACTTGCTGCTGCATACTATTTGCTCATTTATAAATCTCAGCCAAGAGGTAAAAAAATAAATACTTTGCATATAAATATCGGCGACAAAGTCGTAACCAAAGGCGGATTGATTGGAAATATACAACACAAATCATCAGAAATTATCATCCTCAAGTTATATGATGGTACTCTGATCGAAATATCTAATGATGCAATCGAAAAAATCATTGAAAAGGAATCTAATTAAATGGATTCCGCTCCTAACAGCCTGCTTCGGAACAATCGCTGGCATCGCATGGGCAAGCTTTACTCAATGTAGTATTTACCTAGTTTTAACGGGACTTTTAGGAAGCCTATGCTTTGTAATCCTAAAAATTCTATTCAAGAATGAAGTGAGTACCAATGAAGTCTTCCTCATGTTTGTGTTCATCGGTGCAACCTCCTTTGTACTGAACTCTTACAGAATATCTTACATTTCATCACTCTGCCAAAAAGCATCAAAAATAGAGGGAATCATCACGGATGTTGATGAAAAAGATGGATACCTTCGAAACAAACTCACGATTGAAGTCAAAAAAATCAACTCGTGGAAACAAATAAAACCGTGGCGTAAATACAAAGCCGTTGTATTTTGTCGATGTCACTGGCTTAAAGTCGGAGACGTTGTAACGATAACGGATCCTAAAATGGCATCTCCTCCAAAAGCCTCTCCATTCCGCAACAAAACATCGTGGCAAAATTATCTTTTAAAAGAAGGTATTTTGGGCTACATATTTTGTGAAAAACGAGGTCAAATAAAAAAAATCAGAACCATAAACAACATCAGCTCATTTTTTACAAAGCTGAAAAATGATATCAACCAAAGGCTCAAAAATAAATTAACTGAGTCAACTTACAATCTTTTTGCATCCATATTTCTTGGAATCAAAAAAATTGAGGCGGGAAGCTGGCTCAGAGAAAGTTTTGCCCACTGGGGCCTATCCCACTATCTAGCACGTTCGGGACTTCACGTGGCCCTTTACAGCTCACTGTGGCTATCTTTTTTAGCCGCACTTGCCGTTCCACATTTTTTCAGATACCTGCTCATATTTTTTTTACTCATCCTCTACGCATCACTTTCTTGGACAAGCATTTCTTTTGTAAGGGCACAATGGGTGTTTTTACTGTTAGCCTTGGGACGCATTTTTAATAATCAAATTAAAATTCCACATCTACTTTCTCTGGTGGCCCTAACAATTCTTTTGATTTCACCCTTCCAGCTTTTTGCATTGGATTTCCAGTTAAGCTTTGTTCTTGCCTTCACACTTTCTGTCATAACCACAAAATTAATCACTTCAGATGAGTAAAATGCCATCAGAACAAAGAATGCGGACTTGCTATAGATCATTTTACTTGTTTTACTCAGTTCCTGGTGAAAGGCTATGCCAAATCAATTAACAATAATCGAAAAATACCAAAAATTGGTTCCACGGAGCTGTGATGATAAGAAAACAAAAGATAGTTTTGGCAATCTTGTTTGCAACATCATTCATTTTTTTCATTGTCATTAAAAAAGGTTACTTTAGTTCCCGTTCCCCCTTACTAAAAAAAAACAAGTCAAAAATATCTGATGAAAAGGCCGGAATTGAACATCTAGCAATGATAATGGATGGTAATCGTAGATGGGCCT
>JBHPCE010000018.1:0-19387 GCA_042576345.1 Candidatus Babelota bacterium
GTTCTGCAGAGTTGGTCACAGAATCTTTTGAAGGTGTCAGGGCAAAAGTGGCCGAATTTGTGGGAGCTGGTCAAGATGAGATAATTTTTACATCGGGGTCTACTGAGGGTATAAATTTTGTTGCCGACGCTTGGGGACGGCAAAATATTGGTGTTGATGACGAAATTATTGTCACAGAAGCGGAACATCATGCAAATCTGCTTCCATGGTTGAGGTTATCAGAGCGTGTTGGAGCAAAAATTGTCTACATTCCCATAAATTCGGATTCATTTAAGTTGGATTTTGACCAAACATTGCTCAATGAGCGTACTAAACTTGTTGCTGTAACACATTCTTCTAATGTTCTGGGAAATATTTGGAATCCTGGTGATTTTTCCAGATTGATCGGTTTGGCGAAAGATTGTGGAGCAAAAGTTCTTGTTGATGCAGCACAGTCGGTTCCACATCAGAAGGTTGATGTCCGTAGCCTAGGCGCCGATTTTTTGGTTTTTTCGGGGCATAAAATTATGGGGCCGACCGGTATTGGGGTTTTGTACATAAATTCCGACTTATTCGGTCAGGTTGAGCCTTACAAGGTTGGAGGGGCAATGGTTCACTCGGCTTTGCCAGGAAAATTACGTTGGAAAGATGCTCCGCACAAATTTGAAGCTGGAACTCCTCCGATAGCGCAGGTGGTTGGTTTGGGTGCGGCAATAGATTACATGAATGAAAAGATTGACTTTAGGGCCTTGCGAGAGCATGAAAATGAGCTCTGTAGTGATATTGTTGATTTTCTCAGTTCCTACCCATCGGTTTCACTTTTTGGTTCAGAAGATGAGCGTCACCTTGTCACTTTTGCCGTGAAAGGTCTTCATGCACATGATCTGGCGGCGTCTTGTGGTGAAAATGATGTTATGATCAGAGCAGGGCATCACTGTGCTCAACTTTTGCACGAAAAATTGGATGTTGTTGCTACAGCCAGAATCAGTGTTTTTTGTTACAATACTAAGCGTGATGTTGATCAATTTAAAGAGGCTTTTGAAAAAGCGTGTAAAGTTTTTGGTGTCTGAGTGAGTAGTTCGTTACGTATCAACGAATTGGTTGAAAAAAGCAAAGATTCGAAATTTCGAGGAAATTTGGACAAGCCAGATATCTCTTGTGATGGCAATAACCCTTCGTGTGGGGACAGCTTGACCATGGAGGCAAAAGTTGATGGCGGAAGATTTTCAAAGGTCAGGTTTACAGGACAGGGATGTGTCATAAGCCAGGCAGCGGCATCTTTGCTTGCAGAATTTTTAACTGGGAAGCCACTGAGAGATATTCTTGAGCTTTCGGGGGATGATATGGCTGAAATGCTTGAACTCGATCTTGGTCCGACAAGGATGCGTTGTGCAACATTGGGTTTGGCGTCGCTAAGGGATGCCACAAAGAAGTTTTTGAATGAGCAGAAATAAGATGTCTTGTAGGAGTTAAATTATGATTAGAGTTGATATTTCCAATCGATCGATGTGGGATTTGAGTGGCGAAGGGCGCGTATTTTTTCTCAAAAAAGGTTTTGAAGTCGATGGTGATCTCAAGAAAGTTGAGTCAGACTTTTATCCCCATCTGAAAAAGGTTTTCTTGACGCATAAATTTGTTGGTAATCTTGGAGATGTTTTTACCCTAAGTGCGCCTAATGACAATGGAATTGATCAGTTTATTTTTGTCGGTGTTGGTGAGCTTGACCAGAAAAAACACGAAAATATGGAGTTTTTAAGAAGAGCCATAGGACACGCTGTAAAAGAGTTGAAGCGTTTGGAGATAAAGAATGCTTTAACAAAGGTTGAAAATATTGATCTAAATTTGTTTGGTCTTGATCAAACTTCTTTTGCCAAGCAGTTTATAACAACAATTCTTGTTGCAGGTTATGAATTTGATGGTTTCAAAAGCAAAAATGGCACTTCTCCGTGGAGCGGTCTTGTTACAGCCTGTTTTGACAGCGTTGATTCTCACGACTTGGAAAATATTCTTTTTGATAGTCGGGCTGTTGGTGAGTCGGTGAATTTTACACGAAATTTATGTGATATGCCCTCAAACATTGCCACGCCGGAATATGTTTATGAGCAGGCAAGGCAGGTTGCTGAAAAGTTTGGCTTTCAATGTCAGGCGTTTGGTCGAGATAAGGCGAAAGAGCTTGGTATGGGTGGCTTTGTTGCCGTAGATGAAGGCTCAGAAAAAGAAGGTCGTTTTGTCGAAATGATTTATTCTTGCGGTAGCCCGGAAGCACCTACAGTTGCTCTTGTGGGAAAAGGTGTGACTTTTGACTCTGGGGGGTTGAGTCTTAAGCCCTCCAGCGGCATGAAGGGAATGAAGTTTGACATGTGTGGAGCCGCGAGCGTTGTCGGGGCAATGCGCGCACTCTCGCAGCTCAAACCGCGTGTAAATGTTGTTGGTCTGACTCCGCTTGTTGAAAATATGCCGAGTGGTAGGGCTGCGAGGCAAGACGACATCATTACACATTTAAATGGCGTGACAACGGAAATTGAAAATACCGATGCCGAAGGTCGATTAATTTTGGCAGACGCTTTGGCATATGCAGAAAAATTTCACAATCCAGATGTGATAATTGATATTGCAACGCTTACTGGTGCATGTGTGGTTGCGCTTGGTCATTTTTTTACGGGGCTCATGAGTAAAGACGATGACCTTGCACATGAGCTTATACGCGTTGGAGAAATTTCTGGAGATTGGCTTTGGAGGCTTCCTTTGCACGATTTGTACAAGCCTGGAGTCAAATCCGATGTTGCAGATATCTCTAACACCGGTAGCCGTAGCTATGGAGCTGGAACTATAAAAGCTGGTATGTTTTTGAGTCACTTCGTTTCAAAAACGCCATGGGCTCATTTGGATATTGCAGGAACTGAGAGTGCAATTCCGGAGGCCGTTCATTTGGGCAAAGGTGCTTCTGGCGTTGGAGTTAAACTTTTTGTTGAGTTTGTGTTGGAATTTAGAAAGTTTGCTCGCAAACAAGAACTTTGAGTTAAAGAAATTTCGCCCGTTGAGATGCGGGAAATAGGAGAAGGGGGCAAGGGAATGAGGAAGCTGTTTATTGTGGTCGCAGCGTTTGTTGCTTTACCATGCTTGGCGATTAGAACACCTTCGTATTCAATATCCCCTGTAACGCCTGCAAGAAAGACTGAGATTGCCAGGGAACCATCTTTGTTGGAAAAGGCTGTGTCTATACCCAAATCTCTTTTAAAACCTTCACCAGCGCTTTCTAGGATGAAAAATAAAGCTACAACTTTATTCCGAAAATACTTTGAGCCGACAAGAAAAATTCCGTTGGATTTTCCTGGAATGGAGTTTTGGAGCGGTAGCACGGTTAGTTGCGATTATTACATGGTGCGTAATGCTAGGACTTTGAGCACCGATCCGCAGGATGCCGTGGACCAGTTTAGGCAACGTGCTGATTTTACGGTTTTTACGCGTCAGGGAGTGGGGAGATACACAGGCGAGAGTGTTTTGGATGCAAAAGTTACTCTAGGAAGTACTCTTTTTTGGCGTACCTTTTTTAATAATGATGATTATGGTCGTAAGGATTATGAAGGTCCTGTTAATGCGCCTCAGGACAGAATTCATTCTCCATTTACCGTACAATTCCAAGAGGCCTGGCTCAGGATAAATGTGGACCAAATTGCAAAGGGATTTGCTGGACATCCTCATTCCCTTAAGGTTGGTATTTTCCCCTATTTGGTTGGACGTGGCATTTCGCTAGGTGACTGGTATCAGGGGGGAAGCTTTAATCTTGGATTTGGCAGAACCGGCATTCAGCAGTATTCACCAATGTATCCACCAGGAATTTTGTGGTCGGGACACGTGATACCAAATCTTGATTATGAAGTTTATTTCAGTCCTCTACCTATTGAAGAAATTACAAAAGGATCTTTGGATGCCACGGAAAATATTATTATGACAAAGGAAAAAAACAACAATGCCAGACATATTTTTTCTATAAAAACGCGTTCAACATTTAAGCCAACAGAGGATTCAGTAATTTATGTTGAGCCGTATTTTGTCTACTACAATTCACCCAGACAAACACGTAATGTGCCATGCGACAGACCAACTCGTTTTGGAACTGTGGGCTTGATGTGGGACCAAAAAGTTGGAAATTTTGAGCTTAACATTGAGGCTGCAGCTCAGTATGGTAAGCAAAATGTTTTAAGAACAGTTTTCAGAGGTGCTCCGTTTATAAACAGTTCTGGGTCAGTGAATCCGGATGGTGAGAGTGCAAATTCAAGTGGGCATTATGCGCACGGTGAGGTGCACGATGACTATTGGATGAAACTTCGTGGAAAAATGGCGGTTTTGGATGTTAGATATCGACTCAAGCAGCACCCCGTGTTTGTCGCTGGGGCCGTTGGATATTTTTCTGGAGATAAATATCCGTACAATGACAAGGTTGATCAGTATTTGGCTGGTGACATAGCCTGGACTGGTGAGTGGAAAAAAGAGAGAGAATACAAAGGCTTTTTGCCGGTTCGCGATTACCACTATGTCGGTTTATGGGCAACGCCTTTAGTCATGTTCAGTGCGGGGATTGTGCCACGGCCGCTTGATATGGCTCTTTTCGACATCACAACGTACAACGACGAAGATTCTGCAACAAATTTAAGATACATGGGTGGTGGTGCTGCATGGAGGCCTCTTAAAGATGAATCTAAGCTTGAGCTTCGCGGAAACATGTTTTGGTATTGGGAAGATACTCAATTAAAGCGTTGGAATCATAAAAAGTGGGTTCATGCCGCAGGATATCCAGATACAGCTTCTGCTGGTTCTGGAACCAACACTTACATAGATGCGGTTTCTGGGATGCAAAGTACTTACAGGGCGGAATTGGAACAATGGGAGATAGAAGGTTGGCCGTCCGATGACTCGGCTAGCAAATTTTTGGGATGGGAAATAAACGGAGTTGCCACATACAAAATTTTCGAAAATTGTGAGCTTTCTGTGCGTGGTGGAATTTTCTTCCCTGGCCAGCTTTACGCCGATCTAAAAGGGCAGCCGAACACTAATACCGATGTTTTTGACAAGATTTATAATCTGGATGGTGAAGTAAGCGATTCGCTTAAAGCCCCTGGCCTTGGAACTTCAACAGCATATGGCTTTTATACCCGCGTAAGATACATTTTTTAGTTTATGATCGACTGGAACTCTCTTTTAGGTGAAATTACAAGCAAATCAAAAGAGAAGATCCAACTTAGTAGATCTATGGCGGATCCTGAGTATTCATGTTCTATATTTTCTGTGCCTAAGGGGTGTAAAAAGTATTCAGTTTTAGCCGTTGATGGTTCGCAAATTTATCCTGACAGGCATATGCCGGGTGGTGGATGTGCATTGATTAACATTGGTGGAATTGCTCTTAATTACGGGACAGCGAGCAATGCAAAGCTTTTTTCTGTGCCAGAATTTATTCCGAACGCGGATGGGCGAGTAACCCCAGAAATTGTTGATTTGATGCGTGAAGAGCGTGAATTGAGATTTGCATTTGAAAAATGTGAATTGATTAAACACTCTGATTCTTTAGTTTTGATAGATGGCTCCTTATCATTCTCACATCTTGCTGGAAAAAACGATAAAGTTCGAAGGTATTTTTTGCGTAGGTATATCGAGTGCTTGGAAAGTTTTTACACGCACAAGATCCTTGTAGCCGCGTACATGAGTTCTCCTAGAACACGTGATTTATGTTGTAAAAGGCAGGGTTTCGTTGATGTGGATATTGTTCAAAATCTACTTACCAAAAAAGCGATCAGGACAGAGATGTTTGGGGTGAAAAATGATGTTATGAGCCAATTTCCAGAGCATTTGAAAACATGTTTTTGTTATTTGAATGTTGGTTTTGAAATTGTCCGCATCGAGTTTCCAGAATGGGTTGCCGATAGCAAAGAGTTGGTTGATCAAGTTTGTGCAATTTGTCTTGACCAGGCCGAAAAAGGGCGAGGGTATCCGGTATCTCTTGCAGAGGCTCATTTTCAAGCTGTTGTTAGAGCTTCTGACAAAAAACTTTTTTACAGGCTTTTGAGGCAGAAAGGTGAAGCTGGCGACTCGTTCATTTCCCATAAAATGTCTAAAAAGCTATCTCTCGGTGTTTGATTTTTGCTCTAAAATTTTCATTTCATCTTCTATTTCCATAATATTTTTTTGAGATACCAAAAGATTTTTTCTCAAATATTCTGGAGTGCTTTGTATGGATTCATTGGTACTTGCTAGTTGATTTTGCCTGATGTTTCTCCTTGCTTTTTTAGTTCCTCGATCTAAAAAAGACTCTATTTTTACTACCGTTTTCGCCGGTAATTGAAACGGTATTCCTATGTGTGTACTTTCTGTCCTTGATTCATAGATTCTTGATTCACCAATGGCATCCAATAGAATTGGTGGTCCATTAAGGCCCCGCAAGATAATTTCTGTTCCGTTTGAAAACCAGTGGTTCTCTTTGAGTTCGTCTGTTAAGAATGCATGTTGAGGGTGCTTATTTTCTGATTTTGGTAAGTTTTTTTGTTGTCTAAGTACTCCAAGGTCTATTGCTTCGATTATTTGATTTATTGCTTCTTTCTCTGTAAGTGCTGCAAATTCTGCAACCATTTCGCAAATTTCGATTGGGCTGTTTTTCCATAGCTTTTCTAGCCATCTGTGTGTGGCTCCGTACTTGTATCTTTTGTTCTTTGAATGCTCATCGGAAGTATGGTGTTTTCTTTTCTGACCAGCCGCGTAAACGCACAATGTTGTAAGAAGTAGCATGAAAACGTATTTTGTTGATTTCATGAAGAGTGCCTTTTTATTTCCTCAAAATAGTTTGCAGTCTTTCTCATTGATTCTTGTAACTCTGGAACGACGCTTTGTATTTGTTCTTTGATGTTTGCCAATTCAGATGACCTGATGAGTTGTCTTTCTTTTCGCACGTTTTCCGGAATCCACGACTCCAGTTTTGCAACCATTTTGGCGTTAAGTTTCCTTTTAAGACCACGGTATACTTCAATTATTTTTGAAGTATAAATTTGCATCGTTCCTAAAGGGTCTACAGAAATAGTCAAGTGTCCGCATCCACGGATTAGTATGTTTGGCCTGTCTACAAAATATCTCTGTCTTTCAAGACCGTCCGTTATAAATCGTTTGTGGAAATGATATCCACAAGTGTGTCCTAGGTTTTCTTGTTCCCTCATAGTTTTGCCGACTATCTCGTGAATCGCCTGCAGAATAGTTTCAAATTCCGTGAGGCTTGTGTATTGTTCCAAGATATCGCAAAGTTCTACTGGGCTTTCTGTCCACAGTTTTTCCAGCCCCATGCTTTGAGTTTTTGTGGAAACAAGTATTGAAATAAGAAATACGAGAGTCGATGCTTTCATTTTTCTTCTCCTAAAAAGGGGAATTTTCAGATTGTTTGTGACATCAGTGTGCCATAAAGAAAAATTATTTCAATATTTAAATTCGTGGAGTTTTTTATTGAAATTTGATGACGGTTTGTGTTTAAATTTAATAGATTGTTGGTTTCAAGATGGGTTCATAAAGTTGGAGATGTGCTGTGAGGTTGTGGTTATTTTTGTTTTTGGCTATGTCAGCTTCAAGTTTCTGTGCTTCGGCCGAAAAAAAAGAATATGCAGTAAAAGGGGAATATGCTGAAAAGAAAGAGTCTGAAGAACGAAGGTTGGACAGGACTTTTAAGTGGAGACTCAGGTATCTGCGTGATGTGTACGACATATTTCGGGATGCTCGCAAATTTAAGGAGAAGGCCGAAGAATGTAGGAAGGAGGGTGATTCGGCAGCAGCGATGATGCTAGAGACTCATTCCGAGCTCATCTACTTCATTGCACAAGATGAGCTTGAAAGTTATCACGAATATTGTACAAGAGACTATGTGAACGCCAGGTGATTACTCTACGACTACTTGAGACAGGAGAAATGCATCATGCACGTGCAGCATAGCTTTGTTTATCGCCTCCATCAGCGTGTAGCTGTCTATGGGCTTTATCTTAGAGTTTTTTTCCAGTTCTATAATTTTTCCGCATAGATTAAAATCTTCTATCGAATATTCTTTGCCTTTCTCAAGAAGTCCGTAGTACAGCTTGCGTCGTTCTTCCCTTTCTTTACGTATTTTTTCAGTAAGGCTTTTTTCTAGCCGGATCACAAGGATTGCTGGTAAAAGGCCCTCGCTAAAGAAACGCTCTGCGCCGTTGTGTTTGATGACTTTGTAGCATAGTCCGCCTACGCTTATCATGGTTATTTTTGCACAGGGCCATTTTATGAAAATGTTTTTGTTTTGATCCATTCCCCAAGTTCCAGGTGTCATATCGGAACAAAGGTAATATGAAAGATCAATCGGTGGTTTTGTGAAATCTATTATTTCGTGTTTAAATAGCCTTCTTTTTTTATTGTATGGTGTTGTTTTATTGATTGATGATGATAAAGGGCGGCGAGGGCGAAGGAACGGGGCGTCATCAAACGGATTGACGCTTGCATTTTTCAGCGATATCGAAGTGCATACGATCAAAACAAAAAAAATCCAATGCCTCATATCTCCCTTTCTCCTTAAAAAATGGTTTTTACACGTTAAATCTTACGTTGAGTAAGTCGCCGTCTTGTACGACGTAATCTTTTCCTTCTGTGCGAACCTTTCCAGACGTTTTCATCGCTTGTTCAGATCCTGCTTCAAAAAGATCGTTTGCATTATACACTTCTACGCAAATAAATCCACGTTGAAGATCGGAATGGATTTGTCCTGCCGCCTCTGGAGCGGTAAATCCATTCGGAATGCTCCAGGCGTGAGCCTCCTTTGGGCCGCATGTAAAAAATGTTATAAGGCCCAGCTCTGCGTAGGTTTTTGAAATGACTTCTGTCAGGCCGCAATGGTTGAACTCGAATTCTTTTCTCATAATTTCTGCTTCGTCTTCTTGCATTTGGGTGAGCTCAGACTCAATTTTAGCGGAAACAGGAATAATTTTTTCGGCTCCGAATTTTTGTAAAAGTGCGTTGTAGTGCTTGTTTTGCTCAAAGTTTTGACCGGAAAAATCTTCATCAGAAAGATTGGCCGCTATCAAAAAATGTTTGGCACATAAAAGATTTATAAAATGAATCTGTTCATCTTTTGCTTTTTTTAAAATGGCCTTGAGGCCTTTCAGGTCGCCTTTGTCTAAGGCATTTTTAGCTTCCTTAATCAACTCTTTTTCTTGTTCAAAGGCTGAGCGTTCTTTGGGTGAGTTTTGAAATTTTTTGATTTGTGCGGCAACTTTTACTTCGCGTTTTTCTAAAGATTCTAGGTCTTTGAGCATGAGTTCTGAAACGATGGTTTCAAAATCGCCCACAGGATCTATGGTTCCGCCAACGTGCGTAATGTTTGGATCTTGAAAACATCGCAAAACGTGAATTATCAAATCAACTTCCATTACATGACTTAAAAATTTGTTCCCTAAGCCCTCACCCTTGGACGCTCCGCTAACTATACCGGCAATGTCGACAAACTGCATTGTGGTTGGGATTTTTTTCGCTGAGCCGAAAATTTGGGCTAGTTTTTCTAATCTTTCGTCTGGAACCGCCGTTATTGCCACGTGCGGATCAATGGTGCAAAATGGAAAGTTTTCTGCCGGTATTTCTGATTTTGTAAGTGCGTTGAAAAGTGTTGATTTTCCAACATTGGGAAGGCCCACAAGGCCAGCTTGAATTGCCATTTTTTACTCTTCCTCAGTTTTTGGGGATTGCGAAACTTATAGCTAAAATCCTACATACATAGATGAATCTGTCATCCCAGACTTGATCTGGGATCTATTCATTTTTTAAGCCAAAACGTTTTTATTGGAACAAATGTTATAACTTCAAAATACCTCTTTCTGTGAGAACAAATTGTATAGTGAAAGCGGTTTAGATTCCAGATCAAGTCTGGAATGACAACAAAAAGACTTCGAGTATGACGATATCAGAAATTTTTGTTTGGGCATAATCTGGAAGTGGCATAAATCGCCAGATTTCTTATAATAAGAGCTCCTAGATCTGATAATCCTCTTTTCTTGTCGAGATGATAAATATGTCGAAAATTAAAGTTTTTTTCAAAACATATGGATGTCAGGCCAATGTTGCCGACAGCCAGGATTTTGCCCAATATCTTTTGACTTTAGGCGTTCAAGGAGTGGATTGCAAAAAAGATGCCGATCTTGTGATTGTAAACACGTGTGCCATACGCGAAAAGGCCGAAAGTAAGATTTATTCCTACCTTGGTGAGCTTGTAGAGCTCAAAGAGCCAAGGCCTTACATGAAGTTTGGGGTTATCGGTTGTGTTGCATCGTACCGGAAAAAAGAAATTTTCCAAAGGTTTGATCACATCAATTTTGTTTGTGGAGCGCGCGAAAAAACACGCCTTTTCAAGACATATTTGAGCAAATTAGTTCAAGAAATCATTCAAAGCAAACAAGATTTTGAGAGTGGAAAAACTAAAACTTTTTCTGGTCGTCAAGACAGAGACATGGAAGCGTTTATCAAATCGAGCATTCAAAAAGAAACTTTACCTGTAAAAGCGGTTAAAGAAATATGTAAAAAGCCTGAATTAAAAAGGGCTATGATCAATATCATGACCGGATGCAACAATTATTGCACCTACTGCATAGTCCCCTTTACGCGTGGCAGAGAGCGGAGCTATCCGTTCGAGTCGATTGTCGAAAGAGTGCGCGGTGAGGTTGAAGTTGGGGCAAAAGAAATTACGCTCATCGGTCAAAATGTGAACTCGTACAAAGATCCTGTGTCTCAAAAGTCTTTTCCAGAGCTTTTAGAGGCGGTCGCAAAAATTCCAGGTGATTTTTGGATTAGGTATGTTAGCCCTCATCCAAAAGACATAACTCGAGAACTTTTAGATGTTATGGCAAAATATCCCAAAAAAGTGTGTCCCGCCATTCACTTTCCGCTCCAGTCGGGTTCGACAAAAATTCTGCAAGCCATGAATCGAACATATTCTGCGGAAAAGTTCATGGATGGGGTGAAAATGATTCGAGAAGTGCTTTTTAAAGCCACCATCAGTACAGATATCATTGTTGGATTTCCAGGAGAGACAGAAGAAGATTATTTGGCTACGCGTGATGTAATGGAAAAATCTCGCTTTGACATGGTGTATTCATTCATTTATTCGCCCAGAAAATACACAAAAGCTGCTGAAATGACTGATGAGTGCCCGGATGAAGTTAAAACCAAAAGATTGATGGAGCTTCAAGAAAGAGCGCGAGAAATGTCACGTGAGCAACACGAAAAACTGGTTGATGATGTTGTTGTACGTGTTTTGGTAGAAGGGCGGCTTTCTGGTGGAAAATTATGGGGCAAAACGGCAGGTAACGTCCGGGTGCGGTTTAATGGACCAGACGAGGCCATTGGAACTTTTGTTAATGTGAAAATTGTCGCTGCTCAATGTGCGTATGTTGAAGCGGAGGGGGTTTAAGACTCCAAGAACCCGTATTTCTTGAGAAAATCCTGTGTGTCGTGTAGAGCCGATCTGTGGACTCCGGCGTTGTATCCCGGCCAGATTTTGCTCATTTCGCAGTGTTTTATGCAGTGTTTGGAAAGGTCTTTGTAGTCCTGTTCTTCGCCGTACTGAGGTGCAGGGTTTCCGTTGAGATCAATCGGGAGGAAGGTTGATTTTTTACGCATGTAGTAAGCGTTTCCTGCGTTCATAACTTTGAACGGCATTGCCAAACGCGTTAATTTTGAAAGCCCTGGTATTGCGTTTATGAGCGGCATTAGAAGCCTGAACCCTAGTGGCGCTAGATCCAAAATTAAATCTTCGTCAAACGCATGATATCCATTCCAATAAACTTTGTAATCTGCCGGTATTCCAGCTTTTTGAAGTCTTTTGACAAAATTCTTTGTTGCTTGGTGCGGCGTGCAGTCATCCTTTCTTCCAAGGAGCGCTAGGTAAGGCTTGTTTGTAACTTCGCCTTCAATTTCTTCTGGTTGAGAAAATGTTGAAGGATAATTTGCATAGCAAAGTTCAAATGGTTTTCCATCATGAGAGGCATTGCTGTAGTAATACTTTTGTTGAGCTGCTGTTGCTGTGTCAGATCCGCGTGATGAGCCTGTAATGCCGATTCTGTCAACGTCAATGACGTCTGAGAAGTGCTTTACGAGGATTCTTCGTGCAAGGTACGCGTCAATTACCGTTTCTTCAAGCGAGAGTAAAAACTGGTTTTTAATGGTTGATTTTATGTTTCTTCCTCTTTTTTCACCAGGTATTTTTTTGGTTGCAAACTGCCCAAAACTGTCAACGACTATGCACGCAATGCCCTGTTTGGCTAGCCATAGAGCGTGGCGTTGAACGCCCCTGAAAATGCCGTTGCTATGAGGACAAAAAACAATCGCTGGAAATTTTTTGCCAGGTGCAAGCTTACGTTTGTCGTTTGGTTTGGGGAGGAAAAGAAAATATGGAACTATGACTGTTTTTACGTCTGGATGCGACATGTATTTTTTGTCCTTAAAGATTTCATTAATCTCGCCTATATCAACAGATTTCTTGAACTTGGTTTTAAGCTTTAGGTTTTTTACAAGATTGTGTGGCATCATGTAGGATGCAAAGCTTCCCGGAATTTCTTCTACGTCAAAACACTCATCTGGAAGGGTTAATTCGAAAAGTGGCCACATTCTTAAGGTTTCTTGCTCTAAAATTTTAAAAAGATACCAGCCTGCAACAAGTCCAAGCATGGAACTCACCGGAGCGCTTATGTGATTTCCAAAGGGATTTTTTGTGAGAAAGTATGTTCCAATGCCGGTTCCAGCTCCCAAAAACAGTCCAGCGGTGTAAAGATACTTGTAGACCGTGCTTTCGCGCCGATTGTAATAGTTTTTGTAAATATAATGCTCTGATTGCATTGCGGTTGCTGGTGCTGGTTGGAATAGATTAAGATTGAGGAATAAGATTATTAAAATTTTATATATTTTCATAGTTTACCTGTGTTCACTAAAGAATAATCATCATTGTATTATAATATCACTAATATTTTTTTATGGCAAATTTGGCCTATTGAGCTGTTTTTGAAGTGTTGTTCGTATTCCTGTTGCCTTATTTTTACAAAAGCATTAACATAAATGTTGATTTTGGTTGGAGTGGCGGCATAGCCAAGTGGTTAAGGCAATGGTCTGCAAAACCGTGATCCCCGGTTCGACTCCGGGTGCCGCCTCCAGTTTTTGTAAGTTTTGGTGCGCCGGGATGGCGGAATAGGTAGACGCAAGGGACTTAAAATCCCTCGGGCTTAGGCCTGTGCCGGTTCGACTCCGGCTCTCGGCACCAGGAAAAATTGACCGGCGGGTTTTTAGCCCGCCGGTTTTGTTTTTACTTTGATTTTGGCAGAGAAAAGGCGCCGTTTTTTGAATGTTCATCAAACTCTTTTTTGAACTGTTTAATAAGGTTCCAGGTGTGTTCTTGAATTTCTTTGTCTTCTGCTAATTCTGGTAATATTTCACTCCATTCCTGTAGCGTTTCATCTGAATATTTTAGACAGCTTCTTCCAAATTCACTTTTTTTTGCGTCAGAAAGCCCTGAGCTTGAAATGAGGCTAAACATTTCGCCGGGTGTCATTCTGAGTTGTGTGTCTGTTAAATGTCGCCACTGAAGCACTTTGTCTTGAGCAACAAACCTTGTTTCTTCTGGAATTGGGTCAATTGCAAGGATATTCCAGTCATTATGTTTTAATGTATCCGGCAGTTTTGAAAAAAGAATTTCGTCTTCAACAAATTTAAGTAGGTTGTGTTTATTGTTGTGTTTCTTTAATTTTTCAAGAATTGGGTGCATTTTTTCACTTTTTATCTTTTCTTTTTCTGATCTGGAAAGATACAACCAGTCTGTTTCGGATAAGGCTTTCTTTTTCCAGCCTTCTTTGAGTAAATAATTACGTTTGTTGTCGACAAAACTGTGGAGCATTATTCCTGCCATAAAGGGGGTTTGGGCAGTTGTCACGTCTTTTATGGTGGGTGGGCTTGGCATTAATTCGGTGCCCCTGGGGAGAAGAGTGAAGTGAAATGTCTTGACCTTGTTTTTAGCTAACTTTTGTATGTCAGGAAAAAGGTTGCCCAAAATAAAATCAGTTTTTTGTTTTTTGGTAAACGAATCACATTCTTCTAAAAACATGTGTGCGATGTAGGCGTGCATCATTGTTGAGGCGGCTTTTGTTTTGTTTGGTCCAAACGTGAAGTACGCCAGTATTAATATTAAAAGGCCTTTCTGATGGCTCTTTTTGTGAAACATAACGTTGGATCCTCTCTCTGGGGTTTTAACGAATGTTTACGATGCATAAAATAATGCGCCTCGCGTGCGTTGGCAAGGGATTTTTAGGTTTTTTGCTTATATCTATTGTTATGCAATTTTTTGAAATTTAAACAATTGTGTATTTGCAGACACAGTTGGAGGTGTTTTTTCCCAGTAAATTTGTATAATCGTCAGATTTTTCTTCAGAATCTTCTTCCCGAATTATGCTGTTTAGCATTTGTTTTTTCACTGTGCGGTAATTAAATAACGACCATAGTATTCACATCCGATCAGGTTGGTATATTGTCTAACTATTTCGTCTTCCTCTTTCTGGGTAACTTTTTTTTAGCATATTCAAAGTAATCTTGGATTCTTTTTGCTCTTTCCGGGTCTAGGTCTCGATAATATGGTCCAATGAGTCCTGAGTCTGCTGCAGCCAGTTTTAGAAATGTTAAAGCGAAAGATATGAGTGCGAAATTTTTAAAGCTTATAGCCATTTTTTATTCCCCTTTTTCCTGTTTCTTTAAATATCTATAGCATCAAATCACAGTTTTTAATTTAGAAATTGCAAGCTACGAGTGTAGTAGAGGGTTTTTTTTTATCAATACTTTATAATTTTCTTTTGATTTATGTGTTTTTGTTTTGTTAATTCTTGTATTCGCCGCGCGAGGATTGTGAAACTCTGGTGGTTGGTATCTTAAATGTATGTTTGTATAGAGCTCTATGAGGAGGTTTTCCGAACTGATGCTTGACAAATAGAGAGTAAATGGCAATTATATTAGTTGGTCCATTTAGACGAATAATAGGGGTTTCCCGTCGTGTTGGTAAGTTTGTGACGAAGGGGAGTTATGAACAAAGCAGAACTAATCGAAACAATGGCAAATGATACAGGTCTTTCTAAGGCTGCGTGCAAATCAGCTTTGGAATCTTTTATCAGTACAGTTGAAACGGGTCTTAAGAAAGGCAAATCGATTGTGCTGACAGGCTTTGGAACATTTACGGTTATGAGACGTAAAGGCCGGACTGGCGTAAACCCTGCAACGGGTGCCAAAATGGTAATTCCTGCAAAGAGAGTTCCAAAATTCAGACCGGGTAAGCAGCTAAAAGATTTAGTTGCCTAAGATATTTTTGGGGTCGCGGTTTTCCCGTGACCCTATTTTTTTGTTTTTTTCCACTCCATAATCTCCTTTTCTGATGTAGGTTATATGGCGATGAAGGTACAGTGTGGTACGATGGTTTTAGATTCACGAAAGTAGAAAATAAGGAGGAGTTTTTATGGAAGTACCAGAAGTCAAAATACCAGAAATTAACATCCCAGACACCCTTGGGGGACTCGATTTAAGTATTGCAGAGCTGGGTCGAGCCGCAACATACCTTGGCATTGGGGTTGTGATAGGGCTTTTATGTAGAAAATATTTAAGATTTGTTTTGACCGTTGCAGTCGTTACATTTCTTCTCGTAAAAGGTCTTGAACATCGACAAATTTTGACAGTTGATTGGGGCGGTCTTTATATGCTTCTTGGATTTGATTCAACCGCAACGTTTGAGACAATTTTAAACATACTTTTCGACTGGGTTAAAGAGCAAAGCTTGGTAGCAATTTCTGCGATGATAGGGTTTTTTATAGGATACAAGGCAGGATAAAAAAACTAAAAGTTAAGCGGGTGCGCGGTAAATCATTTACCGCGCACCCGCTTTTTTGAAGGAGGTTCATTCTTTTATTTTTGTGCTGCCATTGCTTCGGTTCCCGCCTCATCTTCGCCAGACGTCCAGATTGCAAGGCCAGCAACTGCCGCAGCGATAATTCCTGTGGCAACATATTTGAGTTTGTATCTTTCAATTGCTTGTGTGGTTCTTGTTTTGATGCTTTGAATTGATTCGTTTCTGCCTGCTAGTTGCCATGTTGTTGAACCAATATTTTTCCAGTTACCCATTGCCCACTGAAGGCCTGTTCCAGAAAATGCTGAAATAAGGCCTTGAAGCGCTGTGGCTGGTACATTAAAACCCAAATTTTCGAATTTCATGGCTTTAGAAAGTGTCTTAAGTGCAGGCAGGTTTTCAGGTTCCAAAGTATCTGTTGGTGAGTAGTTTATTATGTGGCTTGCGTTTTCTCCAAGGCTACTGACACCGGAAATAACGTTCATAAATGGATTTCCTTGTCCCATTGCTCCAGCTTTCATGGCCTGGGATGGGTTTGAAAGAAGTTTGTACAGAGACACAAGTGTAGAGGCGACTAAATATGCATTTTGAGCCCTGACGACATACTGGATTCCACTGTTAAGTCTGTTATTATTTAAACCTGGTATTTTTGTTAGTTTTTCTCTGACGCCCTTTGCTTGTGCAAGTCTTAAAAATCCGCTATTATTACCCTTTTTGTTGCTGGTATCAAGGGCTTCAAGTGGCGACTTGTAATGAAGACCTGCCCCTGCGTTGACACCTCCGTCTTCCCATGTCCAAGTAAGAAGATTGAGTGCTAGACCAACAGCCTTTGTCGCTGCCCATTGAGCCATATTAATTCCGTACCCAACAGCTTGTTCTGCCATTGGAATTTGTTGAATTTCTTTTCCGACGGTTTTTTGTATGAGTTTTTGAATTGGACCTTTAAAAAGTGTGTTGGAAATAAAGTTTGGACTGAAAAAACTAAGTTTATCCAATATTTCTTCAGCCATGTTTGGTTGCTGATTCATTTGTTGCGCCAGCTGAAGCATGGCCTGTTGTGGGTCAACTTGCTTTTTTTGCTTTGGGATATATCTAGGCTTTGCGCTTTGTGTGAGCGAAATTTTAGGCAGTGGCGCAACCGTTTTGGTCGAACCAAGCGTTATCAGAATAACGCTTAAAATTTGTAAAATTTGCTTTTTTATATTCTTCATCGTAGGTAACCTCCATAAAAACCTACAATTAACTCCTTATCTCCAGCCTTTAACGTAGGCTTCAACGTAATTTCAGTTTAAATTAGGGAGGTTAGATGTGCAAAAGCACCTATAATAAAAGCAAAAAATGTAACTTTTCGAGCATTTTTCAATCATTTTTGCATAATGCCATGCTTTTAGATATCATTTTTATGGTGTCATGTGTATAGAATCTTAATTTTGGACTTATTATGTTGTTTGGTAAAAAAAAATTTTTATTTCTCATGTTCTCGTCTATGCTCCACGTCGTTTATGGTAGAAGGTGTGATGCAAATGAAGCGATTCATGAAATGTATTGCCGCACAAAGAATGCGATAAAAAGTGCTCTGAGTGTTGATGATCGCTATGAAAGAGACACAAAAATCAATAAAGCTTTGGCTCACTACAGAGCTTTTTTAGATGTGGTTGATATTTTTGTGGATGATAATCGGAAAGATTTCTTGGTTAACAAGGTTTTGAAAGATGCAAGAAGGGAGTTTAAAAGAGCAAGGTTTATACGCAGGGCCGTTGTGGTTACACTGTCAGCGTCTTCCGTTGTAGGTTTGGGATTTTGGTGGAAGAAAAGGAGCAGAAGTGGCTCTCAATCGATCGAGACTGGAGCTGGGTTGCAGCATTATAGAAAAACATTATTGGAGAATGCCGGGTTTAAGCCTTCTGAAAAGTTGGATGACGTTGAATTTGATTTATCTTCTGGGTATAAAGCTACTGTACGTCGTCCGGTAGGAATTCTTCAGTCGGGGGGAATTAACTGTGGTTTCTATGCTTTAATTAATGCGGCTTTGGATATAAATGGAGAGTGGGATAAACCTCAAAAATTGAAAGAGGCAAAAAACTGTTTGAGTGAAATGATTGATAAAGATCCAAACAAAGGAGCAGGGGTTGGTTTACACTCATCCTCGACGCTAGCACTTTTTGCAACAAAATTTAAGTTTTTAAGAGAAAGATTAACGGTGGGGGGATTCCAAAGTTATATAGACGGAAATAAAAACTTCTTTAACGGTGGCGGTTCTCGGGAAGACCGTCAGAAATGGCTTGAATACAAAAATTCTTTAAAACCGGAAGTTGGCATTTTAGTTTCTGGCGGACATAAATATGATGACGTTATGGGTCATTTTTTCAATAATCCTGGAAATTGCTCATACTTTTTTGCTCAAGAAGATAGGCACTGGGTAGTCAGGAAAACATCAAGGCGTGATAAAAACATAACAATAGATTATCTTGATTCCGGAGAATATACACGAAAAAATATTGAGAGAGTGGAGGGTAAGGTTGGTTTAGTATCAAACAGTGATGATTCATTTACCAAAGATTTGAATGAGTATATTAACAAAAGATTGAATGAAAAGCAGTGACATGTTTTAGTTTAGCCCAAAAACTTCCTGAAAAAACCCGTTATTCCGCCTTCGTGGTTACTACATTTTGTTCCCAGTTCTTCGGAAAGCGTTAAAAGCGCGTCTTTTGCCTTTTGGGTTAGACGTGATGGGACGTCGCATTGTGTAATGATAACAAAATCGCCACGCCTAGTTCTTCCGGGGGCGTGGAATCCTTTTCCGGGGATGATAATTTCGCGTCCTACAGGGCATCCTTTTGGTATTTTTAATGTTTCTTTGGAGCTGTCTATACTTTCTATTTCAACCTGGCACCCCAAAACTAGCTGAGGATAGGTTAAACGGAGTGTTGTGACAAGATCGTTGTTTCTTCTGAAGAATCTAGAGTCTTTTATAACTCGGACTTTGAGATATAAGTCCCCAGAGGGGCCTCCAAAAACGCCAGCATCGCCTTTTTGAGAGAGTCTAAGGTCTGCACCATTAAAAATGCCTTTAGGCACGGAGATCGAAAGTTTCTCGTGTCTCTGGACCCTAGAAAAACCTTTGCAGGCCTTGCATGGGTTTGAAATTATGAATCCTTCACCGCGGCATTTAGTGCATGTTTGCGCATACGAGAAAAAACCTTGCTGCATGTAAGTCTGGCCTGCTCCTTGGCATGTTGGACAAATTTCGGGTTTGCTGCCAGCTTCTGTTCCTTGCCCTTTACATTTTTCGCACATTGCATAACGGTAAATACCAATTTCTTTTTTTGTTCCTACAAAAGATTCTTTGAGCGTGATTGTGATTTCTTGAGAGAGATCGTGACCAGCTCTTGGTGTTGGACCAGAACGCCTTTTTGCCGAGCTTCTGCTTCCACCGCCAAACACATTTCCAAAAATGTCGCCAAATGCGCTGAAAATATCTTCCATGTTGCTGTACTGGTGGTAGTC
>JBHPCE010000019.1:0-18675 GCA_042576345.1 Candidatus Babelota bacterium
ATTTCAGATTTTTCTGGTCGAATGAACAAGCTTGGTACAGCTTCGTTTTCTGGATCTCAAATTGGTTTTTCTACAGGGTTTTTATATGTAGATGATGGTTGGGCAGAAATTCTTGGAACACGTGATACAGACGGAAGCATAATTTTGTGGGGCGATCAACGTGTAACGGTTGACAGGAATGCTCCATTTACGGGACTTAAAGCCTACAACACAGGAAATTATGTTTCTGGTGCTGCACGTTTTTCAAATCCGCTTACGCTCAGGGGGGTTGGTACGGATCTGAGTGTGGAGCTTTATGGAACGCTCAACAACAACATAGTTCTGAACAACGGATGGGTTTATTTGCGAAACGACCTTGTTTTTGCAGACGACTACAGTATGACTGGCTCTGGGATTTGTTATTTGCAAGACCGTACTGTGACTTTTGGGGCTGATGATCTTTCTTTTTTGTACACACTTTCTTGGGTTGGAGATGGAGCGGTAGAAATCAACAGCGACATCACAATGACTGGAACTTGGGTTTTTATAGGTGAATCAACACTTCGTGGCAATGGAAATAGAATTATTTTGGATCCAGATGGAGCGCTCATTGTTTGGCACAACAGCACGGCAAAGTTTGAAAATGTGATCATCGAGG
This sequence comes from Candidatus Babelota bacterium, assembly GCA_042576345.1. Lineage (GTDB taxonomy): Bacteria > Babelota > Babeliae > Babelales > DAOVOC01. The sequence goes on from JBHPCE010000019.1 coordinate 638, forward strand.
GGCTGGCTCAATCTGCTCAGTCTGCAGGAACTTACAACTTGCGATGCTTGGACAGTGATTCAAAGATAATTTTGCGTGATACAAAGCTTATTTTGGATCAGGATTATTCCTTTACAAAGGGCACAATTGATGTGGAGCGCAGTGCTAATTTTCTCGGTGATGGTAAAACATTCAATTATACGTCGGACTTAGATTTCACCATTAAAAACGATTCAAAATTGACCTTTGATCCAGGTTTCAAATTTAGCTATACATCGCTTGCTGGAACAAATGATCATTTTGTAATGCAAGATGCAACATCCGAACTGTTTTTGGATGGTTGCACTTTGCACGCAACAGATGTTGGTTTGCGACTTGAAACCGGAAAAGTTACAGTTAAAGACAAGGTTGCTCTAGAAAGTGATGCCACAATTCAGGCCGATGCCGTGGAATTTGATTCCGCGATGGAAGTTAAAATTCTCTCTGGTGCGACATTGGATGTCAAAGGAATTTTGGTTTACGATTGAGGAATTTTTTATGAGCCAAAGACGCAAACGGCAGTGGATTCCAAATATCTTTTCGCTGTCTAGGATATTGCTGACTCCTGTTGTTGTTCTTCTTTTGCACTTTAAATATAACGTTTTGGCTTTAGTAGCTTTTTCTTTGGCGGCATTAACCGATTTTTTTGATGGTCATTATGCAAGGCGATTTGATGCAGGTTCTGCGTGGGGTATTTTTTTAGATCCTCTTGCTGACAAAATTCTAGTTCATGGCCTTTTTTTATATCTTTGTTTTGTCGGTTTAATTAGTTGGATTCCCGTTTTGCTGGTTTTGTTTAGAGATATATTGATAACGGTTTTGAGGACCTTTGTTGGAGTCAAAAAATGCAGCGTTCCGGCTTCCATCTGGGGTAAATTAAAAACTTTTATGCAGATGACGCTTTTATTTTCAGTACTTTTCTTAAATATTTGGGGAGCTAGATATTTGGCCGGTGTGAAGGCATATATGAATGTCGGTGCTTGGTTAATATTTTTGGTAGCGGCGGTTTCTGCTTGGGGATATTTTAAAAGATGTGTCTTAGAAAGTTATAAAGTTTCGATTTTAGAAGTTTTTTATTGGACTTTGGCAACGGGTTTTGGGATTGGATTTTCACCAATTTTTCCTGGCAGTATTGCAAGTGCTGCAACGGTTGTAGCTTGGTTTTTTATTCCAGATTTTGGGTGGATTTTTGATTTTGTTGTCCTGGGGTTTTTGGCTATCCTGGGTTTTTTGTCGTCAGATTTTGTCGCTCAAAGACTTAAGGTGCATGATCCATCATGCATTGTTGTAGATGAATTTTTGGGTATGTGGATGGCGCTTTTGGTTGTACCAAAAAGTTTACCGGGAGCGCTTGTGGCATTTTTGGCCTTTAGATTTTTTGACGTCTTAAAGCCTTTTTTTATTTCCAGGATTGAAAAAATAGACGGCGGCCTTGGCATAATGCTAGACGATGCCGCGGCCGCGCTTTTTGCGATACTTGTTATAAAATTGATTTCACTTTCTGGTCTTATTTGACTTCTATGGCTTGTGATGCTGAATCTGGCATGAAATTTGGTGGTGATGCAATAGCCTCCGTTTCAGATTTCATTTTCATTTTAAATTTTGGTTCTTTGGCTTTTTCTTCTTTCTTTTCTACCACTATGCCGCCATACAAAGAGGTTATCGAGGGCGGTTTTGAAAGGGTTGCAACATCAAAAACAAATCGGTCATCACCTGTGTAGTCCTCTTCCTGTGCTCGTCTCTTAGCTCTACTCAGATCCTTTGAGATGATGTCTTGTGTTTTTTTATCCAGGTCACGAAATAAGATGCTAATTCCGGCCTTGAGACCTGCTTTTTGTTCAGGAGGTGCGTCAAATTCGCCGCGTAAAAGATTTAGGGTTTTGGCCAGTTGCGCATAGCATTCACCGCTGCTTTTAAGGCCTCCAATTGTTAGAAGTTTATCTCTAAATCTTTTGACAATATTTCCTATCATTGCTGTTACACCGTTGAAAACTGGAACTTGGGTTGTAAGTCTTGTTCCAAATCCAAGCATTTGGAAAGCCGCTGTTAGTCTGTCTTGCTCGTCTTTTCTGTTGTTCTCGTTTGCTTGCCTTCCAGCTTCTACAATGGCCCATGCAAGATAATTTGCTGCAGCTGCAATCCTTTGCGCAGCATCACTGTCATTTTTTCCTGTGTAAATTCCGCCTGCAGGAATAAGTTGCGCAGGTGTTAGTCCTGGTTTTGCTAAAAATTTACCTGCAGCGACGATAGTTTTTACGTCCTGTGTGCGGGAGAGCCCTTGGTTGTATGCAAGAGAGAGTTCTTTGAAAAATTGTTTTTGACGTCCATCTTTTTTTCCCATTCGCCATCCAAGTTGTTCAAGTTGCGACCATATTTTTTTTAATTCAGCTTTTGCGTTTGTATAAATTTCAAACATAAGGTCGATTCTTCCGAGAAGTGCCGACATCGCGTTCATAGCAGCTCTGTATGAGGCTGGATCGTCAAAGCCTTTTTCCATGATGGTTAAATCTAATCTTTTTAATCCTATAGCTATTCCCCGAGCGATTGCTTGTACTTCCTGATCTCTAAATAATTTCCAACTTCCTACCAATTCTCCTTGTGGGCCTTTTTTTGTGTGGATGCGTTTTGTTATTTTAACTGCCATCATCTCAAGACCCTGTCTGTGAAGTTGGCTTTCTGCACTAACGATGAGTAAAGGGATATCGTATTCAATCATGCGTGCTATGGCTTTAAAGCCGTTACCTATAACTTTTCTAGCGCGGTGTTCTGCTTTTCTTTGAGCTACTTCTAGGTCGTTGACCGTTTTAAGTTGAAGCGATTTTAGAGATTCATAGACGTAGCGCTCGTAGACGCCATGTTCCCCTTGCAGAGCGGCTACCATTTTTGCAAATTCTATTCTGGCATCATTGTCCGAAATTTCGCCTGGAGCTGAAACTTTGCCAACAGAGATCTTGGATAGGGCAATTTTTGCTACTTCTCCAATTTTGGCTATGGTTCCTTCGGAAATTTTCAAAACATCTGGTCTGGCGTTAATGTATTTTTCTGCATCACCAAATCTAAGAATTGTGTTGGCTAGTTGGATTGCTTTACTAAGTTGCTTTGCGGCTGCAATGTAGTTGTTTTTTCTGTCAGAGCCTTTAAAAATCGAGCCTAACTTTTTAAAACCTGCCTTTGCTGTATCCAGCATGGCTACAACAGAGTCTTCTCTTTGTGTTGGAAATGAACCTGTTAAAGATCTTCTTTTGATTCTAACTTGTGTTGTCATGCCACCTCCTGGAATAAAAGATTCCATAGTTGGTGTGGCCATAGGTATTTTGCCGCTGAAACCCGTTCCCATTCCGATGGAAGGTGCTCCGCCCATTCCCATGCCCATACCCATGCCCATGCCGCCAACTGCGGGCGCTGTAGGAACTGCACCTGTGGAAGTTGCTGCTCCAAAAGCGGGCAAGGTTGGCATGCCGCCCATACCCATTGCGCTTGTTCTTCCGGGCATTGCGCCGTACATTTCCATTCCTGTCATGCCCATACCCATTCCAGCCATTCCGTACATTCCGCCAGAGCGATAATTAAAAGCTCGAATCGAGTTTTTTGCAACGGAAAATGCGGGAATAAGTTCGTCCAGCTTGTCCAGTGTTGTTGCAAGTCTGTTGAGTGTATTTATCGCTTCCATGCGTTGCATGTCAAAGCCATATGGAGACATTGGGCGCTTGTCAATCCAACTTGTGATGCCATGAACAAGATTTGAAGCAGTGTAAACAAGTCTCCTTTCGTGTTCGCGCGAGGCTTCTCCTTTTTCCAGATGTTTTGCCAGAAAGGCGAGCCTGTTTGCCACGTGTTTAAAGTCATTTGAGCTCATGCTCCTTTCCATGTCTTGCAGCACATCTTCAAGCTTTGCCGACTGTGGAAGCACGGCAAAAATGACCTTTGGATGAAGTGTTGCCAACGCAAAGACCAGTATTTTAAAGACTTTTTTCATAAACCCACACCCCAGAATTCAGAAAATCCGAAAAACAATGACTGTTTTGTCAATAGCTGAAAACGTGGTGAAATGTCTAGGGAATGGGGCTAGAGAAGTTTTGTGCTGATAATTGTGATACTCTATTTTTTCTTTGTGGCTTCTTTTTTTAAGAACTTGGTTATTTTATTCACCCATTCTTCGTCAAAAATGTTCTTTTCCAAATTTTGTTTTAACTTTGTGACTAGTTGCTTCTTATCCAGTCTGATAAAAATAATTAAAGTTTCGGATTTTACTTCTTGATAATTTTCAATAATAATGATGCCATCTGAACCGCGGATGCGAAATTCAGAATTTGAGATATACCAGTCCAAAAATACTTCTAAATTATCGTAAGTTTTGTACGGTATTTTTTGAAAACCTAAAAAGTTGTTTATAGTATTATTACGGCCTTTTTCTGTTGAAACGCTGAAATCTTCAATTGCCGTAAGAAATTTATCTTTAAGTTTAGTATAATTGTTTAACTCTTGTTCTGAGAAAAGGTTCTTTAAGCTAAGAGGATTAGTTGTAATAACGCCGTTAGGATCTATAGAGATTCTTTCTGAAGGTGATGAGCCGAAATTAAGTGTTTGGTCTGTCGATAAAAACCAGTTGAATGGTTTTTTGAAATCAAGTTGTGTTGAAACTTGTCGATCAATGATTTGCTTTGGAGTCAAATTTGGTATTAATAGACTTAGGGCTGCCCGTCCAATACGAGATGTTACAGAATAATTTTCAGTGAGAGGAAGTGGCTTTGCCAATCCACAAACTTTTTCAGTCGTTTGAGCTTTTGTAACATCAACCGTTTCATTACTCGTCAACGGAAAATCGGCCAAAAAGTATACAGCCAGTGAAATTGGAATTGCTTTTCTAAGGTCTCCCGCAGCGCCTCCGGCTCCAAAAGAATTTATTGCGGTAACATCGACCCAGGCAGTATCTGTGCCACTTGAATTATCTTTCTTCAGCTCAAATTTTGCTGCAAACCAGTGACCTTTTTCATTGTGGATGATGGCGACAACGGGCGTAGCATTTGTCCTGAAATCTTTTATTGCCTGAAGAGCTCTTTTAAAGGCGGGCTCTTGTGGAGAAAGGAGGTTTTGCTCGATATAGGCATCTTGGTGGCTTGTGAGTGCTTGTTGCATGTTTTCAAAAACAACTACATCTTTGGCAAAACTATTCATTCCTGAGCCGGGTTTTCTAACTGTATCTACAACATATTTGGAAAGTTCGCCGGCATGCGTGCTGCCTTCTAATTTTCCTAGCGGAAATTCGCCCATTTGGCTCGTAAAGGTTGACCAGTTGCCAGAAGTGATTTGAGCGTTAAGTCTTAGTTGTTCCGCATGATAAAGAGCATATGAGCCGCATGGACCAGCTTCAAGTTGATTAAAACCTTGGGGTTGCTTTACGCAGTAGGGCGTTGTGAGTGTGATTGTCTTGGTTTGGCCAGCATGATCTACTTGAACTAGTTCTGGACCGCGTAGCGACTGAGAGAAAGCGTCTGTTTCTGGAAACATTTTTCTGTCTTGTGAGTCTGGCCAAGAGCCAAATGCGAGCGCTGATTCCAGGGGTGCTGACGCTGGAGTTGTTTTGACCGGTTCACCTTTTTCTTCTGGAATTTCCAGCTCTTCCCACCTGAATTTGAGTTCTGGGACAAGAGGCGTGAACTTGAATTTGTATCTTTCTTTTTTTTGTAAACCTTTTCCAAATCTTTCCTCAAAGAATTTCCAGTCTTCAAGCCAGGTCCAACGTTCAAACCATCGAGTTATCGAAACTTCTTTTTTCCCTCTAATGTCTTTTGTGAGTTGTTTCACCTTTTTATATTCTTTTCCCTCTGTGTCGGGTTTATAGGCCACTAATTTGCCCCTGAAAATTACCATGCCGTGCGAAAGCGCTTCTTTAGCTTCTGTTGATGGGACATTTTCAACCTTTTGCTCGTAGATTTCTGTAGTGGGTGTGCCAGGGGTTTTACTTTCCGGTTTCTTTTTCTTTTTCTTTTTCTTTTCTTCATCTTCGTTGAATTTTTTCTCGGTTTTGAAATTGATTAAATTTAAAAGTTTTGAGAAGTTTGCGCGGTAGTGGCTGCCATGCTCACTTTCTGGTCCCATCGTCTCCAAAGTTTTTATGTAATCACTTGCAAAAAGATAAAACTGTTTAACTGCTGCCTGCATTAAAAAACTGTGTACAGTGTCGTGCATTCCTGGCTGGTCTCCAAGTTTGTATGCAAGATTGGCGATCAAGATTGCGAGTGAGTGAAGGCCATTTACTCTTATTTCATAAGTGCGTCTCCACTCATCATCTGACCATCGGATTGTTTTTATTGCTCCACGTTTGGGAATTTCTTTGACTGAGCCTTGAGCAGAAATCCAAAGATGCATCCATAGCCCATGTTCGTGTGTTGAACGATTTTTAAATAGTGGAAAAAGTCTTTTGTAGTTTTCCCAAAAAGTTTGAAATACATGTCTTCTTGAGGTCCCCATTGGAGAAGTGTATCTTTTTCTAAACATTTCTTTCTCTTTGCTCGACATTGCGCTGAAAATTTCTGGGTGAGTGAAGAGTAGGTTTGCTACCTGGGGGCTTTCTTTCCATGGCGTTGGTGCTAGGCAGATTTGTTTAACCATGTGAAGTTGGCGGTCTTCGAATTTTTTGACCTTATGTTGTACAAAAACATCTTCCAGGCCTTCCATTGCGTCTGGTAGATTTTTCTTAGCAACAATCCATCTGAGAATTTTGCCAATAGATATTCTAACTTCGCCCACAACTCGCATAGCGTGTTCAACGGCGGTTTCTAGACTTGCGGAAAATTTGTATGCATCGTTGTTCGAAAGCTCAGCAAATCTCATTCGAACGTCAACACTGTCTTCTTCTAGGAAAAATTTTGAAGCATCGATAAGGGCCAAACATGTTTCAACAAGCTCTGTTTTCCCGGTAGCTTCCCACCACTTCTCGCCCCAATGTTTTTCCCAAGATGCAATTCTAGCGAGGTTTAAAGATATCAATATGTTGGCAATTTCACTGTCAAAGCACGCGCCTGGAATTGTGTGCTTCATTTCCATCTTGACACCAGAGTTCAATTCTTGAAGGGCCATTTTAAAGTTTTCCATTGCTGCAGCTTCATTTTCTTCCAGGTCATCGCTAAGCATCCTTGTGGCTTCTCTGAGGCGAAATTTAATTTTTTTAGCCATACCACCAAGGATTTTTTTTGTCCTGGCCTTTTCTTTTTCTTTTTTTCTTTTTTTCTCTCTCTCTTTAAAGCTTGGAAGTCTTTGAAGAGTTTGCAGAGGACTTGGCCCTCCAAAACCATATCCAGATGATGCTTTTACGCCGGCTGATTCTAGGAGTTGTTGTGTAAAGAGTGTTCTTTCGCCATGGAGAGTAGGTGGTCCTCCAAACCCGTATGATCCAGCTGTCCACCGACTCGTGACAGCACCTGGAATTGTTTGTGGTCCGCCAAAGCTGTATGAAGGTTGCATTCCTGGAATTTGGTGCATTGTTGGAATATGACCTTGAGAGAGTATGCCAAAAATTTCCCACATTTCACGGCTCATCTGTGATTGGCCGGCTGGAGTTTCTGCCCATACTAGAAGGGTGGCCACGAATTTTCCAAATTCGTCGCGTTGTTTCGATGTCATTGTTACTTGTCCAGAACGAGTTTTTTTTGCGATTTCTGCAGCTTTTCTAAATGCTTCAGCGTACTGTGATGTGTTCCAAAAGCTCCGTGATTCTTTGATTGCAGCATCGATGTCTTTTGTAGATACAATAGCCCTTGAATGAGGAATGTGAAGGAGAAATGAAATCAACACTGCTTTTAAAAAGAGTGAAGTCAATTTTTCCATTTTTGTCCTTTTCATTTATACTCAATTTACTAGCATTAAAATATGCATCGCGACTGCTGTTTGGAATAGCCAAAATGTGCGGTGAAAGTCAATTAAATTGCTTCGGAGAAAAATTTCATGGGCGATTTGCCAAAAACGTATCCTGTTGCTTGCCACACAAGTAATGTTGGGCCAGGCACTGCTTTTGTCGCAATTGATGGATATAAAACGTTTGGTACGGAGTTTGTTGGAAAAGCAATAAAAAATGGCGCTTCGCAGTGTGTTCTTTCTTTAAAGAATTTTGGAAATTTTGGCGAGATTTGCAGGTGCAAAAAATCTAAGTTTACAAAGACTGGAAAATATTTATCAAAGTGTGTGACATGCGGTTTTTTGTATAAATATGTTCTAGATCCCAGAAAAGAACTTGCCAAACTTGCCGCAAAGGAATGCGGCTTTCCTGCCAAAAAACTTTCTTCTGTTGGAATTACAGGGACAAAAGGAAAAACAACATCCTCAACGATGGTCAGCCACATATTAGAATTTTCTGGGAGAAAAACAGCTTTGACGGGGTCTGTCCACAATTTGATTGGAAAGGAAATTTATCCGAGTACTCTTACAACACCAGGCAGCGATTTTTTGCATTGTTTTCTCAAAAAGGCGGTAAATTCAGAAGTAAAATATGCGGTTTTAGAAGCTTCATCGCAGGGAATTGGTCAAAGTCGGCTGGATGGTATAAATTTTGATGTCGCAGCTTTTACAAATCTCGGGCATGACCACTTAGACTATCACAAGACGCTTGATGAATATTTTAATTCAAAAATCGCTCTTTTTAGACAATGCAGCGGGCCTATTGTAATAAACACAGATGATGATTGGGGTAGAAAGGCTGTAGAGAGAGCGAAAAAAGTTGTTACCTTCGGTGTGAGACCTTTTGATTTTCTAGGGCATATTATTTTGGAATTTGATTCAGGAGATCCAGATAAAGGGTTGAAATTTTCTCTTTCAAGCAAAAGTTTTAATCAAAAATTTAGTGTTCCAAATCTTTTTGGGGGATTTAATGCCTATAATGCAGCGACGTCAGCGATTATTTGTCATGTTTTGGGGTTAAGTTTTGGTGATATTAAAAAAGGTCTAGAGTCTTTTCCTGGCGTTTTGGGACGTATGCAAAAGTTTGAGCTTGATGCCAACAAGACAGTTTTTATAGACTTTGCTCATACCCCAGATTCGATGCAGGCAGCACTTTCAGTTCTAAGACCGATTACAGAAAATCTGACGGTTGTTTTTGGAGCAGGTGGAAATCGTGACTGCCTAAAAAGGCCAATGATGGGTGCTGTGGCCGAAAAGTATGCAGATTTAGTTTTTCTGACAAGTGATAATCCAAGAGATGAGGATCCAAATAAAATTATTGAAGATATTGCAACGGGGATTAAAACAAAAAAAGTAATTCTGGAACCGGATCGCAAAAAAGCCATAGAAATGGCGATTGAGTTTTCGGGGCCAAATTCAGTGATAGCCCTTTTGGGTAAGGGTAATGAGTGCGCTCAAGTAATTAAAAATGAGACTTTAAATTTTTCTGATTTTGATTGTATAAAGCCATTTTTGGGAAAAAGTGATGTGCTGCAATTTTAGAAAAAATGCTTTAATACACTAATTCTTCTTCACAAAAAACATTTCATGTCATAGACTTTCTTTTGCTTGTATTGTTTTTCTGTTTCAATTGTTTTCCGTAGAAAAGGACGGTTTAAATGAACAGTTTGGTATCGTTTACGTTTTCTATTTTTGCATCGGCGGTTGGTCTTGGAGTTACTCTGGCTTCTTATCTTTTTATAATACGTTCTCATGTTCCAGAAGGTAAGGCAAAGCACATATCAGGATTGATACGCGAAGGCGCAATGGCATTTTTAAGCAAAGAATATTCTCTGCTTGCAATTGTCATTTTGGTCGCAGGTTCTTTGATATTTTTCAAAATTGGTCTTTACGCTGCAGCAGCGTATGCTTTGGGATCTGTGGCGTCTATGTTGGCAGGTTTTGTTGGTATGAAGGCGGCAACAAGAGCAAATGTTGTGACAACATTAGCAGCAAAAAATGAAGGTGAAAAAAAAGCTTTTATTGTGGCCCTGCTTGGCGGCTCCGTTATGGGGTTTGTTGTAGCAGCTCTTGGACTTTTGTTGTTGAGCGTTATCTTCTTTCTTTTGGCGGCGCACTCTCAATTCGACACAATTCTTACATGTTTTGGTGTTGGAGCAAGTTCGATAGCTCTTTTTGCACGTGTTGGTGGTGGAATTTTTACAAAAGCAGCCGACGTTGGTGCAGACCTTGTTGGAAAAGTTGAAATTGGAATTCCAGAAGATGATCCAAGAAATCCTGCTGTTATTGCCGATAACGTTGGTGACTGTGTTGGTGACACGGCTGGTATGGGTGCTGATATTTTTGAATCGTACGTGGGCTCAATTATTGCAAGTATCATTTTAGCCATCGAAGATCATCCTGGAAGCCATTTACATGCGAGTTTTCCGCTAATTCTTTCTGCGATAGGGCTTTTGTCTTCGGCATTTGGTTTGACTAGTATTTTCTGGCTAAAAAGTAGCCTTGGCGATCTTTTGCACAGGTCAACTTATGTTGCCATTGTGATTTATCTTGCAGCTGCCGTTGGTTACATAAAGTACACGCCACTTGGAGATGAGCTGATTTGGTCAATTGTTTTGGGTGCTTTAGCTGCGGTTATAATTGGTCAAATTACAGATTATTACACCAACAGTAAGCCGGTTCGAGATCTTGCAGAATCCTCTCAGTCTGGAGCCGCTACAAACCTGATTAATGGTTTGGCTATTGGTTACGAGTCATTGATTCTTCCTATATGGGCAATTGCTGGAATTGTCTTTATGTCTTTTCATTACGGCGGTGGACTTTATGGTGTAGCAATTGCGGCGGTTTCTATGCTTGCAACGGTTGGTATCACAATGTCTGTTGACGCTTATGGCCCGATTGCTGACAATGCTGGTGGAATTTCCGAAATGTCTGGATTTGGTCCTGAGGTTAGAAAAATCACCGACAAACTTGATTCATTAGGAAATATGACCGCAGCTCTAGGAAAGGGTTTTGCAATAGGTTCTGCGGCACTTGCAGCGCTCGCAATTTTTGCTGCATTTTGTAAAAAAGCTAACCTAGATTTTCTTAGTCTCGTTGATCCATATGTCATTGCAGGAATGCTCATTGGTGGTTCTATGCCATACCTACTTTCGGCAAGCACTATGAAGTCTGTTGGGCGCGCTGCCTGGAAGATGGTTGAAGAGGTTAGAAGACAGTTTCGGGAAATCCCGGGACTTATGGAAGGCACGGTAGAAGCCGACTATGCTAAATGTGTGAGCATAAGTACTCAGGCAGCGTTACGGGAGATGATTTTTCCTGGCGTGGCCACAATCGCGGCTCCAATAATTGTGAAGTTTGTGTTTGGCGCAAGCGGTAACAAAGCTCTTGGTGGATTTCTTGTTGGTGCAACGTTGGTTGGTGTGCTCCTAGCGCTTTCCATGGCAAACAGTGGTGGTGCGTGGGACAATGCCAAGAAATATATTGAGGCTGGTCACTTTGGTGGCAAAGGTTCTGATGCCCACAAGGCGGCTGTTGTTGGAGATACCGTTGGAGATCCATTCAAAGATACTTCAGGTCCTTCTCTTAACATCTTGATCAAACTCATGTCTGTTATGGCATTGCTTTTGGCAGGGCTGTAAAACTTAAAATAAGTAAGACTTTATGTGGGGGAGTAGGGGATGGTTAGCTTGGTGGCGAAATACAAATATGTCTTTTTTTGTGTTTCCCTTTGTTTAGTCTTATCTGTGGCCGGTTACGCTTCCGATTTTTCAGAAAATAACTCTGAAGATTTATGCAGTAGTATTTTTTTGAATGCTAAAAAAGTGTGTTTGCTGTGCTGTGAGGATAGCGCTGATTCTTATGAAAGATCTTGTGAAGTTTGCTGTGCTCCACTTGCAGAAAGTTGCTTTGAATGTGTAGATACACTTTGTGTAGAGCGCCATAAAAAATATATAAAAAAGTTTATTTTGGATTGCCTTATGGCAGTTGCCTGTGTTCCATGCTGTGTGTGCTGCATAGGCAGTAGGGGAAGGCGGCGTTGTGCGTACAAGGTTTAGTAGTAAGCTGTGTTTTTTATGCATTTCAGTGTTTTCGTCGTTTTCTGCACATGTTTTTTCTACGGATCAGTTTAGCGAATTGCAGAAAGATTCATGTTGCTGGTGTCACCCAGTTTTTTACAAGTTTGATTCGGGCTCCTGTTGTTGTCTATGCGGTCTTTGTTGCAACTTTCAGGAGGCAAATTTGAGTGCCTGTTGTTGCGGGCTATGTGGACGAGAAAAAGACCCCGTTAAATATTTTCTTTGTTGTTGGCTTTTGTCGTGTATCAAGAAACCTTGCTCCGTTCGTTTTTGTTGTGGACTTTGTGGATGCTCTGCAAAAAATTGCTGCTGCAAATGTGGGCCAAAAGTTGCAAAGGTTGAAAATAAAGCAAAAATGGGGAATCGGAAAGTGGAAAAAGATGAGCCCTCGAGTCCTCTTTTGGTTGTTGTTGATTGAAATTATGTAACAAATTTTCTTTCTTTTGTCATCCCAGACTCGATCTGGGATCTTTTCCTTTTTTTGCCAAAAAATATTTTGCTTCCTGGGATTTGATTAAAACAGTTTAAGTTCAAAAGTCCTTATTCAAGCACCTTTCAGAACAAAATCCTTTGGGTTAAGAGGTTTAGATCCCAGATCGAGTCTGGGATGACAATGGGATATGTGGCTTTTACATGGGATTACAGATTTGTTTAAAAACAATGATAATAAGCATATAGTCAGGTGGTGCAAAATGAACTGAAGCTTACTTCTTTACCAAAAAATATGCCTGAGAGGTGTTCGGCAATTGTCTAAGTTCTTTTCTAAAAGTGTCTCTAGAGTTGAAAATACCGGCGTAAAGGTCTAGTTGGTAAAGATTATTTTGGAAAGCTTCTCCAGTGTCAGCCAGAACTCCAAGTCTTATTTCGTCGCGTCTTTTGGCTGGATTTTTGTACTTAAGTGCTATGAGTTTTCCAAGTCCCAGCTGATTTAGATCACCGGCAAAAACGGCCCATGGATGGTCTATTATTCTTAACAATTTTTCTCGTCTTGAGTTTTTTCTATTTAAGATTTCTCTGAAAAACCATCGATTTCTGGACTCTCCACCACGGTTTTCGGCAACCTCGCGGTTTTCGTGGACATTGAACATTTTTCGACGACCATTTGGCATGCGAACAATAATGCTTCCCTGCATAAGGGCGTCTTTTGCGTCTTTGTGCGTGAGCCAGACCAAGGGGCGGATTTTAAAGCCTCGCCCGTCATTTAAGAAAAGTACTTTTTCATTTTTGCAGAGTTTGTTGACCGGTTTTTGTTTGCTGTAGCCGTAAAGGGCGGTGTTGAACTTTTTTGTTTTGTTGCGGCTGCCATCGACAGTGAAAACGGCGTATGAGGTTATTTTTATCCGTCCATTTTTTAATTTTCCGCCATCAGGCCCTCTAGGAATGACAATATTTGCTTTTTTAGCACCCAGAACGTCGCCGTTCCACTTAATAAATTTTAAATTTTTGTTTAAGAATTCTGGGTCCAAAATTCTGAACTTTCCGGATTTTTTATCTTCGTCTACAACTTTGACTATCCACTTTAAAGTTTTGGCAGCGTCTAAAGGAGTAAGGCCCACTCTGTCCAGATATTTTGACTTTAGGCTGTTGCAGTCACCTTCGAAAAAAAGCAGAGCATCTTTGGCCGCGCTTCTCAATGTTTGCGGATCGGTAATGATCAGCTCTTTTTCAAAAGGGTGTTGTGTTTTGAGAAATTTTGCTGGGCGATGCAGTGTGAAACATTTTTGGGTAAAAAAAATAAACGCTGCGCACAGGCAATTTAAAGTGTAGAGATTTTTCAATATCTTCACGACCTTCCCCTCCAGCGCCACTTAAACCAATGTGGCAATTGTATTCAAATTGAATTTATCAAATTATTTGGTGGCGGCGCAAGGTTTCACATAGTGTGGTTGGGTTTGTGGTGGTTAAGAGGGTGTTTTTATTCAATGAGTCAGCTTTTGTGGTAGCGTGTGGGTGTAGAGGTTATTTTGTAAAATTTTTTAAATAAAAAAACTTGACCTTGTTCAATTTTCGGGCAAACTGCTCTGTGCGATCGCAATCGAGTAAAAGTTGTTTATAGTTTTTTTTAACATCGGAGTAAATCATGAGAAAATTGGGATTAAAATCGATTTTGTTGTCTTCTGTTTTGATGATGGGAGCTTATTTGTTTGGAGCAGAGTGCAAAAACAAAAAAGAACATTGTGAAGAATCACGTAGACGGTTAGAACTAAGCACAAAACATCTTATTTTAAGAGCCGTTGCAGGAGCGAACCCTGATATGTTTGAGTATAAAGAAAGTTGGGGATGTTTTTATGTTACGCATGGTAAGAATAGTAGGTATAAGGTTGAATCTGTTTTTGAGAAAGCTTCAGATACAAGTACTCCAAGGCTTAAAGAGTGGAGAGTTTTAAAGACTTTGTCTTCAGAAAAAGAGACGACAGACCTCGGTGTTGTCATCACAGTCAAAGAACTAGATTTTGCAAAAAACTTAAATGAAAGTAAAAAATGGGGTACGCCCGAACAGCGTATGGCTTTAAGACAAATAATGACGAATGCAGGATATAGTTCAGAAGTAAATCTAGAAATCTCACCATACTCGGAATGTTTTAATCCTAAAAGTGCACGTCTTAGCGATCTAGAAAAAAATAGAATTTTATCATATATATTAGAAAAACCGGATGAATTTGCACAATTTACTTGGTTTGAGTTTGGTAAGACCAATCCTAAGTGGGTTGGAGCACGTTGATATTTTTTTTGTAATACGAAGTTGTCTACAGCCGGAGGTACCATTCTCCGGCTGTCCTCTCTTCCTTGCACAAAAAAGCTTTGAATTTGTAGCCTTAAATTTGCCTGAAAATTAGATATTTCCAAAATTTTTGGCGGTGGGCGAATGGAATATCACAGTGCTACAATTCAAGAGCTGGAAGCGCTTTTGGAAACTGATTCCAATGGTGGTTTGAGTGTAAAAAAAGTTCAGAGGTTAAAAGAAAAATACGGAGAAAATATTGTTGCGCGCGAGCAGGCAAGTTCTGCCGCGCGTATTTTTTTTAGCCAGTTTGCCAACCCGTTGATGGGAATTTTGACAATCGCGGCTGGTGCAAGCGTTTTGATTGGGGAAGCTGGTGATGCCCTTGTCATAGGCATTGCAATAACTTTGAACGTTGTTGTTGGCTTTATCCAGGAATGGAGGGCAGAGACAACGGCGCAAAAATTACGTGAATTTCACACAAAACACAGCACTGTTATTCGAGATGGCAAAACTCAGGTGATTGACAGCGGTGAGCTTGTACCTGGTGATTTAATTGTCATTTCATCGGGAGAGCAAGTTCCGGCAGATGCCAGAATTGTCGAGTGCATAGATCTTCAAATTGAAGAAGCTGTGTTGACAGGCGAGTCCCTTCCAATTCATAAAAGCACAGAAACTTTGCCAGAAAAAACGCCGACAACCGGCATGAGCAACATGGCATTTGCCGGAACGCACATAGTTGGAGGAAAAGGTAAGGCGATAGTAGTTTTGACGGGAGAAGATACAGAACTTGGAAAGATTGCATCGCTTGTCACGACAACAGAGAGAGAGATGACTCCTCTTCAGAATCAGATAAAAAAATTAAGCTGGTTTTTAGGGTTTTTACTGGTTTCCGTAACGCTTTTGGCAACTTCGATTGGGCTTTTGTATGGCCTCACGCTGCATCAATTTTTCTCACTGGCCGTGGCTCTTTCTGTAGCAGCTGTGCCAGAAGGGCTGCTGATTACAATGACAGTTATTTTGACCATAGGAATGCGCCGCATGTTCAAGCGAAAGGCACTGGTAAGAAATTTACTTGCAGCCGAAACCTTGGGAAGTGTTTCTGTTGTTTGTGCTGACAAAACTGGAACTTTAACTCAAGGAAAACTGGGACTCACTCAAATTGTGACTTCAGATGAAAGTTTCGCATTTGGAGACGATAAAAGTCCTTCAGAAAGCATCATGAAAGCTCTAGAACTTGGGGTTTTAAATAACGATGTTCAAGAGACGGAATCGGGGTTGATCGGCGATCCGTTGGAAGTGGCTTTGATTAATGCTGCGCGCAGTGTTGGAGCCGAAAAAGAAAAATTGGGTGCACAGAATGAAAGAATTGCAGAAGCGCCGTTTTCTGCAGAAACCAAGTTTATGGCAACTGTCCACAAAGGTGATGGCGGAAATCTTTTAATTATCAAAGGCGCTGTAGAGGCTGTTTTGGAGCATTGCCTGGATGATATCGAAAATGGAAATAGCTTAAAAAATCAGGCAGACAATCTTTCTTCGCAGGGGCTTAGAATAATTGCTGTTGCAAGCAAGATTTCGAGCGGCGATGTCGATGTGCAAAATCTGCCAAAAGATTGCCGCATGCAGGCACTTTTCTGTTTTAGTGATCCTTTACGGTCGGAGGCTGCACAAACTGTTAAAACAATGCAGGAGGCAGGCGTTAATGTTGTGATGGTAACGGGAGATCACCCAGAAACGGCAAAAGCGATTGCAAAAAATGTGGGCCTTAAAGCGCAAGACGAAAACTTAATTCATGGCGATGAAATAAGTCAGTTGAGTGACCAGCAACTCAGCGAAAGAATCGAAAAAACTAGCATTTTTGCACGTATTCCGCCGCACGAGAAAATTAGAATTGTTAGAGCCTGGCAAAAACATGGAAAACCAACAGCGATGACTGGTGATGGGATAAACGACGCACCGGCGCTGAAAGCTGCTGACATAGGAGTTGCCCAGGGTTCCGGCTCTGATATTGCCCAGAGCATTGCGGGCATAGTGCTCCTGGACGACAATTTGGCCACAATCGGTGCTGCAATTCGCGAAGGGCGAATTATTTTTGACAACATCAGAAAAGTGATTGTCTACTTTTTGGCAGATGGTTTTACGCAAATTATTTTGGTTACAGGGTCAATTTTGATGGGGCTTCCAATACCGCTTCTACCTACCCATATTTTATGGATCAATGTTATTTCAGATGGCCTTCCAAGCATGGCTTTGACCGCAGAGCCTGGCGAAGAGGGCATAATGCGTGAGATGCCAAGACACAAAAATGAGCCGATTTTGAACATGGAGATGAAAACTTTGATTTTTATCATCGGAATTTTCACAGACATTGGGCTTTTTGCTGTTTATTTTTATTTGCTCAAAGCCAAGTTTCCGATTGACCACATACGAACGATAATTTTCAACGCCAACGCTGTGGATTCTCTTTTTTACGTCTTTGCAACGCGAACCTTGAGAAAATCTATTTTTGAGACCAACCCATTTTCGAACATGTGGCTAATCGGAGCGGTGGCGATAAGTTTTGTCGTTCAGCTCTCACTACCGCTTTTGCCAGTGATTCCAGAAATTTTAAAACTTGTTCACTTGAATGCATTTGAGTGGCTGATCATTACAGGCCTTGCTGTGACAAAATTAGTGGCAATCGAGATCACAAAGATGTTTTTCAGAAGGAGAGTGCGTAAGGGTTGAACACGATATTTTGACCTGTGACTCTAGCTGTTTTTAACACATTGTCATCCCCAGGCTTCGCTTAGCTATGCCCGGTAAGCGAGACTTGATCTGGGATCTAAACCGCTTATGGCAACGCACTCTTAGACGTTTACACCCGTAGGAGTTTGCTTGGACGATGTTTTTAACTTATTTTCCCAATTGTCATCCCGGGCTTGAACCGGGATCTAAACCGCTTAATCCAGAGTGCTTTGTGCTGAATGGTGCTTGAATAGGGATTTTTCAGCTTAACCCACTTTAATCAAATTTCATGAACCAAAACATTTTTTTGGAAAAAAAAGGACTAGATCCCAGATCGAGTCTGGGATGACATTTATAGAGAAATTTGGATAGTTTTATCGGTGTTTTTGCCATAGGGTGCGTAAGGGCTAGGTTGCTTTGCCTGTTTGCCAGCATATGGCCATGTGTTTCTTTGCCGCTGTGCGTCCTATGATCCATGAGCCAAAAACTATAACAAAGATGGCTGTTAGCGTTCGAATTCTTGCTGTTTTCATGACTCTTCTCCCAAGAGCGAGTAATTAACATTAGTTATTTATAGAGTAGCGCTTAGGAAAATATTA
>JBHPCE010000020.1:0-17851 GCA_042576345.1 Candidatus Babelota bacterium
GCTTGTGCTACGGTGGTTCAGCTGTTGCTTTTTCCGCCGCTGTTGCTTTCTTAGCTGCAGACAAAATGAATAAGCTTGATATGCTTTCAGGAAGCCTAAGAAAAACTCTTAGAATTGCTGCATATGTTCTTGGTGGTTCCGGTCTCGCTTTTGCTGGTCTTACCGGTGTAGCGCAGTACAAGGGCAATGATCATTTTTATAAGCCAATCATAGACGCTTTACAAAAGCTTGGAATATCTCTATACGAAGACCTAGAAGCAGGCGAGGACGAAGGCCTAATCATCCAAGCCCCAGACGACGACTAATATCAAACACAAAATATCACATTTTGAGTTTATGTTACAAGACAGGACTGGAAGATTTTCCGGTTCTGTTTTTGTTTTTGTAAAAAGTTTTTCCTCTGTTTTTTTTATGTTTTGTTTTTTAATTTGTCTTTGGCCTGGCGGGGCGGTTTTGAAACATTCCGCGGGCTTTTAATTATATGGCGAAGAACCGATGTGAGACTTCAAAATTCTCTCTATTGTCATCCCAGGCTTTGACCTGGGATCTAGTCCTTTTTTGCCAAAAAAGTATCTTGATTCATAAAATTTAATCATCTGATACTAAGTTCAAAAGCCCCTATTCAGGTACCTTTCAGCATAAAGCATCCCGGTTTAAGCGGTTTAGATCTCAGATCAAGTTTTTAACCCCGGACTTGATCCGGGGTCCGGATGACAATTGGGAAAATAAGTTTAAAAAAACTGTCCAAGCAAGCTCCTACAGGTGTAAACGCCTAAGGGTGCGCTGCCATATCTAACGCAAGGGTAAGCTTTCCAGCTGCGTGCCAGCCTAAAAGTTCGCCGTATTCATATCGATGACCAATTTCTCCAGAGTACACAACATATCCTTTTTCTGTTTTGTCTTGCGCAACAGAATACCAGCGCTTAAGATTTTCAAAATAATTTTTAGAAACAGCGCTTCCAGACTTGATTTCTATGGGTACAAGTTTGGTTCCCAAGTCCACAAGGCAGTCGACCTCTACCCGTCCGTTTAAATCTCTCCAAAAGTACGTTGGCGAAGGCATTCCTGAATTAAAATATTGTTTTATGATGTCAGAAATAATCAGGCATTCAAAAAGGTGTCCACGGTGTGGACTTAAGGAAATCTCGCTTGAAGACCTAATTTTAAGGAGTGAACAAGCCAAGCCGGTGTCGAAGAAAAACAATTTTGGAGACTTTGTAACACGTTTGTTGAAATTTGAATGATATGGCTTGAGTAGGAAAATTACATAACTTGCTTCTAGAAGTGAAAGCCATTGCTTTGTGGTACTTTGGCTAACGCCGCAGTCGTTAGAAAGTGCTGCAATATTCAAAATTTGGCCCACTCTGCCTGCACAAAGCTGGATAAATTTTTGAAATGTAGAAAGATTTTGAACGTTGATTATTTGTCGCACATCGCGTTCAACGTAAGATTGAATGTAGGATGGAAAAAGATCGGCCGGGTCAATGTTTTTGGCATACAGGCGTGGATAACCTCCGCTAAAAATAGCCTTGTCAACGTTGCCATGCAAAAGATGATTTTCCTCAAGCTCGCATAATGAAAACGGAAGTAGTGTTAAAATTTTTATACGCCCAGCTAAAGATTGTGTTATCGCCTGATTCATCAAAAAGTTTTGAGATCCGGTTAACACAAAGTATCCAGGCCTGTCTTTTGCGTCGCTTTCCATTTGCACGTAAGAGAGGATCTCTGGGACATGCTGAAATTCATCAATAATAATTCCGTGCTCATTTTCATACTGACTAAAAAAGGTCGAAGGGTTTTCTGACGCGAATTCTCGGAGATTCAAGTCTTCAAAATTTAGATATTTATGTTTTGGAAACGTATGCTTCACAAGAGTTGTTTTTCCAGACTGACGAGGTCCAAAAACCCCAACGACAGGGAATTTTGAAGTTTTTTTTAATGCATCAATCATTTCTCTTCTAAAAAACATAAAGTTAACCTCAGTTTAAAAGTGTGCAAATTTATAACACGACTTGTATTTTTGCACACTTTTCGTTTTTATACCAGATTTTAGTGCTTTGATGAGAACTGGTGACTTTCGAAATCCCTCTATTATCATCCCCAGTCTTAGCCTTCTGCTACGCCCGGCAAGATGGGCTTTTGCCCGGGATCTTTTCCACTTTTAGCCAACATATGCTTTAGTAAATTGAGTTGGTTATTATGGTAAAAAACCGATAGATTGCTTCAAATTTCTTTCTAATGTCATCCCAGGCTTTGACCTGGGATGACAATGGTTAAAAATAAGGCCAGAACAATATTCATATAAATTCTTGTAACTGCAAAAGACCAAGAGTGCGTTGCTGTATCAGCCAAAGCTTCAATTGTCCATACTTAAGCAAGTTTTCATCTAAGGCAACCTGGCTTAAGCGGTCTAGATCCCGGTTAAGCTTTCAACCCCGGACTTGATTTGGGGCCTGGATGACAGTGGATTAAAAAAGTTGAGTGCATTAAAACTTCTTTCTTGTGCATTCGCCGTAAAAATAGTAGAATAATCCCGTTATTTCAGGCTTTTCTGATAATCTTTGCCCTAACAAATTTGGGAGGTGATACATGGCTGACAATGGAAAAAAAGAGGTGAGTGAAAAAAAGTGTTCAATTGCTCCACTTTCGATCGAAAAAGAGCTTAAAACGTCGTTTTTAGACTACGCGATGTCTGTTATCGTCAGTCGTGCGCTTCCCGACGTCAGAGACGGGCTAAAGCCTGTTCATAGGCGAATTTTGTACGCGATGCACACGCTGGGGCTTTACAACGAGCGTCCTTACAGAAAATCTGCAACCGTTGTCGGTGAAGTTATCGGTAATTACCACCCGCACGGCGATTCTGCCATTTATCAATCAATGGTTGGTATGGCTCAAGAATTTGCCAGAAGATATCCCATCTTGGACGGTCAAGGAAACTGGGGTTCTATCGACGGTGACAACGCAGCTGCTATGCGTTACACAGAAGTTAAAATGTCAAAAATAGCTCGCGACATTTTAAATGATATCGAAAAGAAAACCGTAAATTTTAAGCCGAATTTTGATGAGTCAAAAGAAGAGCCAATCGTGCTTCCCAGCCGCATACCACAACTTTTGGTCAATGGCACAAGTGGAATTGCCGTTGGTATGGCCACATCCATTCCTCCTCACAACTTGACCGAGGTTGTAGACGGTTGCATTGCTATGGTCAAAAATCCGGAAATTGACGAAGAAGAACTGTTCAAACTTATTCCAGCCCCAGACATGCCTGGCGGTGGCTTTATTTGCGGTCGCACAGGAATTTTGAAGGCATACAGGACGGGCCATGGCAGCGTAAAAATGCGCGGCATTGTGGATGTAGAAGAAAAGAAAGCTAAAACGCTTTTGGTTATAAAAGCCATTCCATACCAGGTCAACAAGGCAGATTTAATTACCAAAATTGCCGAACTTGTTAAAAATAAAATTATCGACGGAATCAGCAACATTCGTGACGAGTCTGCGCGTGACAAAATGCGTGTGGTAATCGACCTCAAGCGTGGAGAGGTGCCTCAGGTAATCATTAATCAGCTTTACAAGCACACTCCGTTAAAAAAGTCGCTTTCCATGATAATGTTGGCGCTTTTGCATGGTCGGCCGGTTTTATTTACACTTCGTGAAATTTTAGAGCAATTTCTTATTCACAGAAAAAACGTTATAACGCGCAGAACAAAATTTGATTTAGCCAAAAACAGGGCTCGTGAGCACGTTTTGCTCGGGTTGATTGTGGCGCTGGACAACATTGATCCGATAGTTGAACTGATAAAAAAATCTGAAAGTGGAGAAGTTGCAAACAAAGCTTTGCAAGAAAGATATTCTCTTTCCGAAGTCCAGGCAAAAGCAATTTTAGACATGAAGTTACAGCGCATCACAGGCCTTGAGCAGACAAAGATCAGAGACGAAATTACTGAGCTTAAAAAAATGATAGCCAGTTTGCAGCGAATTTTGGACGAAGTTTCTGTTTTGGACGAGCTTCTTATAGGAGAACTTGAACAAGTTAAAAAGTCGTATGGTGATGCACGCAGAACCCTGATTGAGGCAGACGAAGACGACCTTTCGGATATGGATTTGATTGCTAACGAAGAAATGTTGGTTACTCTGACCCGCAAGGGATATATCAAACGGGTAAAACTGGACACTTATTCTGTGCAACATCGCGGTGGTAAGGGCAAAAAAGGTACGGCAGATTTAAGTGAGGCGGACGATTTAATCGAAGACGTTTTTGCTGCCAGAAATCACGATGAGCTTTTATTTTTTACCAACAAGGGCCGTGTTTACAGCATGAAGGTTTTCCAGATGCCTGAGGCTTCACGGACAGCTCGCGGAAGAGCAATCGTAAACATCTTGCCGTTGGGTGAAGGTGAGCGTGTTGTCAAACTTTTGTGTACAAAAGATTTTGAAGACAAATTCCTTGTCATGGTGACAGAAAAAGGAACAATCAAAAAAACTAAAGCAACAGCGTTTTCTAAGGTCAGAAGCACAGGCATCCGCGCTGTAACGCTTTCTGATGACGACGAACTTGCATTTTGTGCGCTAAGTTCTGGTAATTCTACAATCATTTTGGCAACCAGCTCTGGTCAGGGAATTCGGTTTGAAGAAAAAGAAGTCCGGGCAATGGGGCGCCAGGCTGCCGGTGTGCGTGGAATCAGCATTCGCGGCGAAGGTCGTGTTGTTGGGCTGGAAGTTACAGAAAAAGATTGCGAGATGTTGTTTGCAACTTCCAATGGCTACGGAAAGCGCGTAAGGGTGAGTGATTTTAGAACTGCGCACAGAGGTGGACTTGGTGTTAGAACAATTCCTGTAACCAAGCGGAATGGTGAAGTTATCGGAATGGTGCGTGTGAGCGAGACTGCCACATTGTTTTTGATAGATACCAACGGAAAAATTATAAGGCTTGACCCGCAAGAAATTCGCACAATGCGTAGACATGCACAGGGCGTGCGGCTTATCAAGTTGGACAAGGGCCAAAAACTTGCTTCTGTCGTTTCTTTTGAAGTTGAAGAAGAAGACGGCGGCGATGATGGTGATGAAGGCGGTGAAAAGCTGGAAGACCTTAAGCCTCTTGAAGAAAAAACCAGCGGCGATGATGGTGATGAAGGCGGTGAAAAGCTGGAAGATCTTAAGCCTCTTGAAGAAAAAGCCAGCATGAGCGAGATTGCAGAGCCTGCTTCAAAAAAGACAGAGACAAAAAAAACTGAAGTTAAGGCAGATGAAGATGGTGGGCAAGTTGGGGTCTTTGCGCCAGGCGGAGACGACATAGCCAACAGCTGATGAGATGTTACAAAATTTCTTTCTGTTGTCATTATGGGCCATAATAATTGTCATCCCGGGCTTGACCCGGGATCTCTTCCGCTTAAGCCAGGTTGCTGGAGATGAAAACTTGCTTAAGCAGGGACAATTGAAGTTTTGGCTGATAATAACCAACTCAATTTGCTAAAGCATATGTTGGCTAAAAAAGGAAAAGATCCCGGTTCAAAGCCCGGGATGACAAATTTGTTTATATTCAAGAGGGTTTGGCTATGCTCTTTCGGTTTATTGCCATACAAATGCGAGAATATGAAAATTTATACTGTTTACATAATGACTAATCGTCCCAGAGGAATTTTTTACGTTGGTTTTACATTTGATTAAAAGGGTACAAGAGCATAAAAGGGGTGTTTTCGACGGTTTTTCAAAAAAGTATAAGACTCATATGCTTGTTTATTACGAATCAACGACAGACGTGAATGCCGCCTTGCGTCGGGAAAAGAGCGTAAAATGGAAGATGGAGCTAGTTGAATCTAAAAATCCAACATGGACAGATCTATCTGCAACGATATTAAGCGGAAAAGATCCCGGTTCAAGCCCGGGATGACAATAGGGATAAAAAAAGGAAAAGAGCCAGGGTCAAAGACTTTCCAGCGAAGCTTGGTGAAGCCTGGGTAATGACAGATTTGTTAAAAAATAACGGCGGTAGGTCTTACAGTAAGGGCTTTTAATATGAATGAACTTTCACTTTTAATTTTACATCTTACATTGATAAAAAACGTTGGTCCGGCGGCTATTTTACAAATTTTGGATAAATGCTTTGGCTTTTCTCGTTCAAAGGACTGTGAAAAACCAAGGTTTTCTGTTGACGATGTTTATAAATTTTCAGTGACTGACTTTGTAAGAGTGGTGGGCTTAAAAGAGCGTATGGCTGGGCTTTGTACCGAAGGTTTGGCCTCCACCACTCTTCTGGAAAAAGAGCTTGAGTTGGCAAGACATACAAACTCTCAAATAATTACGCTTATCGAAAGTGATTATCCAGAAGCGCTTTTAAAAATTCATATGCCACCACCGGTTCTGTGGTTGCAGGGAAAGAACCTTGGAGCGCAGAAAAAACGCCTTGCAGTGGTTGGTGCGCGCAGATGTGATGCTCGGTATGCAAAATCTGCAATTAGACGTCTGGTGCCAGAATTGGTGGCTTCTGGTTGGCAAATTGTAAGTGGAGGAGCTTTTGGCGTGGACGCCATAGCACACGAAGAGACAATCGAGAGTGGTGGAAGCACGGCTGTTGTTTTGGGATCGGGCCTTTTGCAGCTGTATCCGCGCGAAAATAAGCGGCTTTTTGGCAAAGTGGTAGAAAATGGTGGATCACTGATCTCTCCCTTTCCTCTAAAAATGGTTCCAGAAAAAGGTAATTTTCCCGCCAGAAACCGAGTCATTGCAGGACTTTGTGCAGGTTGCGTTGTTGTCCAAGCCAAAGAGCGAAGTGGGGCGCTCATTACTGCCTCGCACGCGCTGGAAGAAGGAAGAGAAGTTTGGGCTGTTCCAGGTCCTGTTGATTGCGAGCTGAGCGAAGGACCGCACAACTTGCTTCGCGATGGAGCGAACATTGCAGCATGCGGAGATGATATTTTGAGCGTGCTCGAGGGGCGCAGATTTAATGGCGAAAAATTTAAAATTTCGGTTCCAAAATCTAAGAACGAACCAACGCAGGCAACGATAGCAGACAGCTTAGAGGTGAAAATTTTGTCGGAGTTGCGAAAGCCATGTTCTTTGGAAGAGCTTGCACAAGCGGTTTTGTTAGATCCACAAAATCTGATGGAAAACCTTTTTGAAATGCAGCTCTTGGGCAAAGTTCAACAAAACCACACTGGCATGTGGGAGGCGGCGTAAAAAATGTTTTTACTAAATATTACTAATCTCTGACTTGTAAAGATCTTATGACTTCTTCGGGTATTTCATATTTATCTTCAAATTGTTTTTTTAATTGTTCTATATCTTGCAGTTGTTGTTGTGTTACAATAGCACCTTTCAAGATAGTCCAATTGGGTTCTGTTGTGAAAATTCTTGCTTCTTTAATTAATTCGCATAAGTCTGTCTCTCTCAAATCCAAATTTTCCAAATTTGAAAACTCTTGTTGATGTGATAGGATTTGGACGAGTAGAGCGTCATTTAATGTTGAGTTGCCAAACGTTACCTTTCGAGAAAATCTTATGTTTGAGGGGGTTAGATGCTCCAAATTTGAACCGGTAAAATCCACTTTGTATAAATATCCACCGATTTCTGATTGTGAATCTGTTCTAATGCCGCACATTTTGGTATTTATTATAATTGCATTATAAAAATACGCTCCATCCAGTTGAGCGTATGAAAAATTGCAATCTATGAAAACTTGCCATGAAAAATCAACATATCTTAAGTCTTGGTGACTAAAATCAACACCTACGTAAGATTTCTCTGGGGGATTTTTGGACAATTGGCTAATATAATTGTCATCAATTGCAATATTGGGAGCATGTATATCTCTGCATAGATCACATTCAAGTGCTGGCGACAGTGTTTGTTTTAAATACGAATCTACTGCTTGGTCTATGTATTTTCCTACGACTTGACCACGAATTTCACTTACTTTTACTTGGCCAATACAACTTTCTACAAGAGATATCCAATGTTTATTATTAAGATTGAAATTTTGCTCTATGTTATCTTTGACGCTATGTTCGGTATTATGATCATCAAGTAAGCTTAATATATGGCTCATGATTTCTTTATTTATATCTTCTTGGTGTTGTTCCAATATTTCGTCTATCTTAGTTTGTTCACCCGTGAATTCACTCAATAGTTGTGGGATGCCTGTTGGTGGGCAATCTTTCCATTCTTTCGATATAAGTTGGGCAAGCGGATTTCTTTTCCAGTGTTTTATAATGGCTTTCTTAAGATTTTCTTTACCCGTCTTTTTCCGTTCCCGGCGTTCCTGCTTTTCTTTTTGTCCCCTTGCTAGGCGTTCCTGCTGTTCTTTTTCTTTTTGTTTTTCTGCCAATAGGCGTTCCTGTTCTAGTTTCTTTTGTTGTTCTTGTTCTTGTTCTTGTTCTTGTTCTTGTTTCTTTTGTTGTTCTTGTTCTTCTTCTTTTTGTTTCTTTTGTAGTTCTTGTTCTTCTTCTTTTTGTTTCTTTTGTAGTTCTTGTTCTCGTTGCTGGCGTTTCTGCTTCTGGCGTTTCCGTTCCTCTGTTGCTTGTTGCGCTGTCGCCTGCTGCACCTGTTGCCAGGCACTGTAAAGATACCAGCTTGAAAGCCCCATTGCCGTAAGACTGGCCAACATACGTATTGCAGTTTCTTTTCTAATTTTTCCGGTTTTTATATACTTGACTACATCGCGTAGCAAAACAAACGTGCTGCCAGCAAGGACAAGGCCGGCAGCTGCATTTTTTACAGGCGTTGGAATTGGGCGTGCAGGTCTTTCAAAGCCTAGAAAAATTAAAGATATCAACAATAATTTTTTAAACACATTATACCTTTTATTTTCTATATGAATCTATCTACCCTTACCTAATATATTTTATATTCTATAGCATTTTAAGAAAAGTGCAAGTTTTTACTGATTGCGTGTAAATTTGTGTGTTTGGTGGGCTTTTTTCTTGAAGGAATGTGAGGTCAAAGACATCTTTGTGCTTTTTTTGTAAGCGTTGTATCCTCTTATTTTGCTATAACGAAATTGTGTTTTTAACAAACCTTGCGATTTTTGGGGTGGAAAACCATGAGTTCTTCATTGTCACTTTCTCTTGAGCTGGTAAATCTGATTGATTGGCTGTTGGAAAACAAGAAAGAAGAAGTGTGTAGGCTAGTTCGACAAGCCGTTTCTAGTGGTGCTATGGGCAAAGATTTATTGGAAAATGCCGATTCTGCGACAATTTTTAACTATGTCCAGAAAGTTGTCATGGATTTTGCAGATTTTTTAGAAAATGAGGTTCTAAAAGAGCTTGATGAGGGCGATGATGCAGATGGCAACATCAATAAACAGTTTGCAACAGCCATAGACAGCCTTGATCAAGGTGCTTTCGACCCTGATGCTGTGTGGCTCAGCGTTCAGCAAGCAAAATCCGCTCTGTTGCGTGGAAGCCCTGATGGCCCCAGAGAGGCGTTTTTAAAAAACTTGCTTAAAAATTGGAATTTCCACGGCGAAGAGGCACAGTGCTAGGTTTTTTGTTTTATATAACAATGCACCTTTAGGCATTTACGATGCAGGAGCTTACGGGTACAGCGTTTTAAACTTATTTTCCCAATTGTCATCCCAGACTGCGATCTGGGATCTAGACCTCTTAACCCAGGTAGTTGGGTATGGAAATGCGCTTAAGTAGGGGCTTTTTAGTTCAAGGCGCTTCAATCAAATTTCATGAACCAAATTATTTTTTGGCAAAAAAAGGACTAGATCCCAGATCGAGTCTGGGATGACAAAAGAGAGTAAAGTGAAGCTAGTTGTGGGTTTTTTGCTGTAATTTGCCAAATTTATATGAATTAAGCTTTTCGGATTTTGCTTCTTCCTTGGCGCTCAGAACACTTTCTATAAAATTGCGATTTAACTCAGGATTTTCGATAAGAGCTTGTTAAATTATGTTTTGATCTATTTTTTTATCCATGATTTTTCCAAAACTCCATGCTTTCCAACTTCGTTCGTAGATCATACATTGGCAGCCCCAAAAATGCGGTGTAAGAGCCAGATATGGATTTGCAGAATTGCTGTCCATATTCTTCGATTATCGCACTTCCGCAAGCTTTTACAGAGTCTGGCATTTGTTTGATGAATTCTTCTTCCATGCCTTCTGGTATGTGAAATTCGGCTGAGGCCATACTTGTCCAACACTCTGTTTCAACTGTTTGCCAAATTTTTCCGTTAGATTCGCGCTTTTCAAGAACACAGCCAGTGATTCCATTGACAGGTTCTTTTCTCATTGCCTTCATCATGTACTTTGAATCTTCAAGGTCTTTTGGTTTGCCAAAAATTTGCTTTGAATGACCCATTTCTACGAGTGAATCGGCTGTGACAATGAAAGCTGGTTTGGATTTGTCTACGTGGGTCATGTCAACAAACATCATCTTATCTTTTGCCAAATGCAAAACCTGCTCTGTGGCACTAGCGCCTTCCAGAGCAGGTTCTTTTGAACTTTGAGGTATGATTTTATGTGGAATTTTGGATTCTTCCAAAAGTCTTCTTCTGGAAATCGAACTTGATGCCAAATGCAAGATGTTTTTCATCCTATTTTCCTATTTTTATCTTGCCATGTCATGAAGTCTTTTGATCCGCTCTTCTGGTGCTGGATGGGTCGAAAGCAGTTTCATGAGCCCTTTTCTCGAAAATGGGTTGATAATAAACATATTTTCGGTGGCAGCTGCAGCCTGCGACGTTGCTTCAACTTTTGGACCGGCAGATATTTTTTCTAGAGCCGATGCAAGCGCGAGTGGTGCTTGGCTAATTTTTGCGCCAGATTCGTCTGCCAAAAACTCGCGTGAGCGGGAAATGGCAAGTTGAATGAGTGTTGCTGCAATGGGCATTAAGATTACTGCGGCAATAGCTCCAACTGTGCCGCCTTCTCTGTCTCGGCTTCCGCCAAAAATTAAAGACCAGCGCATCATGTTTGCTACATAACCGATTGCCATGGCAACAGTGGCTGCGATTGTTGAAATCAAAACATCACGATTTTTTATGTGTGAGAGTTCGTGGGCAATAACTCCACGCAATTCGCTTTCGTCAAGAAGATGAAGAATTCCTTCTGTGACTGCTACAGATGAATGTTTTGGGCTTCTGCCCGTTGCAAATGCGTTTGCAATGTTGCCAGGTACGAGCCAGAGTTTTGGCTTTGGAAGTTTTGCTCTGTCGCAAAGTTCTTCTGTAATTTCGTGTACGTAGTCGTACTTTTTCTCGTTCAGTGGCTTTGCACCATAGAACGCAAGAATCATTTTGTCCGAAAAAAAATAGGCCACAAAATTGACGATTAATGCTAAGACAAGGGCAAAATGAAGGCCGGTTGTGCCGCCAAGCATCCTTCCTGCAAAGAGCAATAACCCACTGAGTGCTGCTAACAGTATGGCAGTCTTGAATCTGTTCCAGAACATTGTTTTCTCCTCTGGAAAAGGGGTTTAAGTGTTACAACAACGTATTCTAAGAGTCAGCCTTTTTTTGTCGATTGTCAATAGCAAATGATGTTTACAACTTTATAAAAACGTTAGATGTGACTGAAAAATAGCACAATGTTACAAAATTTCTTTCTAATGTCATCCCAGACTTGATCTGGGATCTAATCCTTTTTTGCCAAAAAATACTTTGGGTCATGGAATTTGAATCTTATAAATTTAACCTAAAAGTTCCTTGTTCAAGCACTTTTCAGCCCAAAATCCTCTGGATTAAGCGGTTTAGATTCCAGATCGAGTTTGGGATGACAATATAGAAAAGTTGCTGGAAAACCAACTATTTAACTTGTCTAAACTTGAGCGTTATTCGCTATAATTGTAGAATTTTGATTGTTATGGAAATGCTTTTTTAAAGGAACTTTGTGTGAAAATAGCCGTTTTGACTTCTGGGGGCGTGGATAGCTCTGTGGCCCTAGCTCTTTTAAAAGACCAGGGACATGATGTAACCGCCTTTTATCTCAAAATTTGGCTCGAAGATGAGCTTTCTCATCTTGGGGACTGTCCTTGGCAGGAAGATTTAGATTTTGTTACCAAACTTTGCTCTCAATGTGATGTTCCGCTCGAAGTGGTGTCGCTGCAGAGCGAGTATCGGGATCAGGTGGTTTCTTATGCTCTGGATGAAGTTAAACAAGGAAGAACTCCAAATCCGGACATTTTTTGCAACTTAAGGGTTAAGTTTGGGGTTTTTTATGACAAAATTGGTGAAGACTTTGAAAAAGTTGCTTCAGGACATTACGCGCAGGTTTGTGAATCGGCCGAAGGGGTGCAGCTTTTAAGAGCTCAGGACAAAATCAAAGATCAGACTTATTTCTTGTCTCATCTAAGGCAAGATCAACTTAAAAGAGCCATGTTTCCCATAGGTCATTTGACTAAAATCCAAGTGCGCAAGATTGCTTCAGAAAAAGGCATTCCTGCTCAGGACAGGGATGAAAGCCAGGGGATTTGCTTTTTGGGCAAAATTAAATTTAGTGAGTTTTTAAAGCATCATTTGGGCGAAAAGCCGGGTGACTTGGTGGAATTTGAAACTGGAAAAGTTTTGGGTGAACATAAGGGCTTTTGGTTTCACACCGTTGGACAGCGTAAGGGAATTGGCCTTTCTGGTGGCCCTTGGTACGTTGTCAAAAAGGATGCTTTAAACAACATAGTTTTTATCTCAAAGAATTATTTTGACAAGGAAAAGTCTCGCAACAAGTTTTATATAACTAATTTTCACTGGATTTCTGGTAAACCTCCACAAAGGAGAGAGCTTAAGGTTAAACTTCGCCACGGTCCGCATGAGTACGGTTGCAAACTTGACATTTTGGATGATGCAACTGGCCTTGTAACACTTGATGGAAGAGATCAAGGTATTGCGCCTGGGCAATTTGCAGTCTTTTATGATTGTAATATTTGTCTTGGGTGTGCCATGATAAGGGGAGTTGGTCTTTAGGTGAAACTTTTCTTACTTTAAGGAGGAAGGAATGAGAAAGGTGTTTATCATATTTTTTGGTATGTCGATTTTAGTTTCTGGAATGTCTTTAAAATCAAGTGATTTTGCAGCTTCCGGTGATGGGTATGTCACCGTTGTAAATGAGTGGGGCGTTTGCGAGGATGTTTTAGATTTTGATCATTACAGGGAGGAAGATGTTCGGGTTCAAAACCACACGGACAGCTCCTTTTGTGCGTCTTTAAATACTGAGATTGGGCATCCACAAAAAAATAAGAATGATGGTCTTTTTAAGAGATTTTTCAAAAAGATCGGAAGAGCTTTTAAGAGAAGAAAAACGGACTAGATTTAACAAAGTTTATGGTGCCGTTGTGAATAATTGTAAGACCAGCAGAGGCGTATTCCAGGGCTTTGGTTGGTCTCGACACCCAGTTGATGATGTGAGGTTTGCGCAACAAGATTCCAAAATCTGCAGCGCATAAGAATTTACACAGCTCTGCCGGCTTTACGTTTAAAAGCCGGCAGTTTTTTTTAGAGATGCTGAATTTCTGTAAAAGTTTCTCAAATTCAGTTGCATCTTGGCTTAAAATCATCAAAGTTGACT
Source organism: Candidatus Babelota bacterium (assembly GCA_042576345.1). Lineage (GTDB taxonomy): Bacteria > Babelota > Babeliae > Babelales > DAOVOC01. The sequence goes on from JBHPCE010000020.1 coordinate 13,494, forward strand.
TTGGGTTTTTCTTCAGTTGTTTTGCGAAATATTTGATGGTTTCTTTTGCACATTGCCATGGCTTTGCAGAGCCGCTGTAGCAGTAGACTTTTGAGCGTTTTGGAATTTTTAAGTTTGCTCTGAATTCTTTTTTAAGTTTTTCTCGTTGAATCTTTGGAATTTTTGGTGGAATGTCGTCTTTAGCCAAATAAATTTTGTGTTCCTGTGCACCAAAGTTTTTGACCAGATATTCCGAAAGTGCGTTGCTGACAGACTCAATTAAAAAAAATTTGCCATTTTGGCTGTAGACACATTTTTCTATGGATTTTAGAGATCTGTAAATGAGCCATTTGATGGGTTTTTTCCACAAGGGATTATTAGAAAAATTGTATTCTTCGGCGGCAAGTCCTCTTGCCTGAATAATGAGCTTTGTGGTGTAGTTGGGAATTTTTTTCAGGGCGATTAAAGCTATGAACCCTGCAATGGCTCCTCGAGCAGTTATTTTTTTAAAAATGTCTTTTTTAAGGTATTTTTTGAGTTGCAATGCAAGAGGCCATAAAAACGGTTTTCCCAAAAAAGGCATTCTAGGCACTAGTTCTATGCTGACATTTTCTGGAAGACCAAGACTGAGGAGTTTTTTGCGGGCATGTGCAACATTGCGTTCAAACGAAAAAATAGTTGTTTTAAAGTGGCTTTTTGAAGTTGAATTGCGCAAAATTGGTTCCAGTACCTGGCTTTCGAAAACAGAATTTGTAATGCTGTCGAAAAGTATCCATAGGTGCCTTTTAGTTTTGATCATGGTGTCTCCAGTTCCTAAAATGAGACAAGAGTTGCATACATTGAATATTAATTTTTAGAAATTTGGGAGTGAGTTATGTCTTTAATAAAAATTTTTGAAGAGCTCAAAGCTGGTGATGTTGCTTTGGTTGGCGGAAAAAACGCGTCACTTGGAGAAATGATAGCCGAGCTAAGCAATCTGGGAATTGCTGTTCCCTCTGGTTTTGCAATTACCGCAGAAGCTTACATAATGCATCTTGAGGAAAACGGGATTAAAGAAAAGATTTTTGAGTTGATGGGAGGCCTTGAAAAGGGTGATATAGAAATCCTTCAGAGCACAGGAAAAAAAGTTAGAGATTTGATAGGTGATGTGGCTTTACCTCCTGTTTTGGTTGATGAGGTTAGAAAAGCATATAAAAATTTGGAAAAAAAGTATGGTGACAACGTTGCAGTTGCAGTCAGATCGTCAGCAACAGCGGAGGACTTGCCTAGTGCCTCGTTTGCAGGGCAACAGGAGACCTATTTAAATGTTGTTGGTGCGGACGGTTTGATAAAGATTTGTCCAAAAGCATTTGCATCGCTCTACACCGACAGAGCAATTTCATACCGATTCGATCACGGTTTTAGCCAGACAAAATTGGCGCTTTCTATCGGTGTTCAAAAAATGGTGCGTTCAGATGTTGGCAGTGCTGGTGTGGCTTTTACTCTTGATACAGAAAGTGGTCACAGAGGTGTTGTATTCATTAACTCGGCTTATGGCCTTGGTGAGAACGTTGTTAAGGGAAACATAAATCCAGATGAATTTTATGTTCATAAGCCAACGTTGATGCGTGGATTCAAGTCGATCTTAAAGAAAAGAAAAGGCACAAAGCTTTTCAAAATGCTGTGCAGCGAAAATGGTAAAGATCCGTCCGATATGACTTACAACACAGAGACCACAGATGATGAGCGAAAAGGATTTTCTCTGTGTGACGAAGATGTTCTTTTGCTTGCAAAACAGTCGGTAATCATAGAAAACCACTACTCAAGTATACACGGCAAAGAGATGCCGATGGACATTGAGTGGGCAAAGGATGGCGTTGACGGGAAAATGTATATTGTTCAAGCAAGGCCAGAAACGGTTCACTCGCAAAAAACCTCATCAAATTTTTTGGAAGAATATCGTTTTGAGTATCCAAGTGTTGTTAAGGATTTAATACCGCTGGTGCAGGGTAAAAGTGTTGGTAACAGAATTGCGGTTGGTAGGTCTAGAATTATTTTGTCTCCAGATCAAATTGATGAAGTGCAGCCGGGTGATATTGTTGTTACAGAAATGACAGATCCCGACTGGGAGCCTATAATGCGCAAGGCAGCCGCTGTCGTAACTGATCGCGGTGGTAGGACCTGTCACGCGGCAATTGTAAGCCGTGAACTTGGAATTGCGGCAATTGTCGGGTGTATTGATGCGACCAAAAGAATTCCTAATGATGTTTTGAGCACGGTTGATTGTAGTGGTGGTCAGGTTGGAAGTGTTTACGACGGAGAACAGCCTTTTAAAGTTGAAAAAACTCAGTTGGATACTTTGCCGGAGGTTACAGTAGATTTAATGATCAACATGGGCGATCCAGATTCAGCATTTAAAGCTTCTATGATTCCAAATGATGGTGTTGGGTTGGCTAGGTTGGAATTTATCATTAATAATGCAATCGGAATCCATCCCATGGCACTCATAAAGCCAAAGGCGATTAGTTCAGAGGTTGCTGATCAAATAAATGATATGACTTCTGACTATGAAAACAAATCTGAATTTTTTGTCGATACATTGGCTCAAGAACTTGGAACGATTGTTGCAGCGTTCCATCCCAAACCAGTGATTGCCCGGTTTTCTGATTTTAAAAGCAATGAGTATGGAAGGCTAATTGGCGGAGGGTTTTTTGAGCCAAAAGAAGACAATCCAATGCTTGGGTTCAGAGGTGCCTGTCGTTATTCTCACGAGCTTTACAAAGAAGCATTTGCTCTTGAATGCAAAGCTGTGAAAAAGGTTAGAGAGGAGATGGGTCTTAAAAATTTAAGGATGATGATTCCGTTTGTTAGAACAATCGGTGAGGCAAGTCGAGTTGCCGACGAGATGAAAAAACAGGGACTTGTTCGTGGTAAGGACGAGTTTGAGCTTTACATGATGTGTGAGTTGCCCGGAAATGTAATCTTGATAAATCAGTTTGCACAAATTTTCGATGGTTTCTCAATAGGATCAAACGATCTGACGCAGCTCACTTTAGGTTTAGACAGGGATTCTGAACTTGTTGCAAATATTTTTGATGAGAGAAATGAGGCTGTTAAAAGGCTTTTGGCTATGGCCATCGAAGGCGCCAAGCGTGCTGGTAAGAAAATTGGGATTTGTGGGCAAGGACCGTCTGATTACCCTGAATTAGGTAAATTTTTGATGAGTAAAGGCATAGATTCTATTTCTCTATCGTCTGATGCTATTTTAGCTACAAGAAGGGCATTGTCTTAAAATCTGCAAAAAAAGTGGAGGTTGTATGAATAAGCTTCTTTTTTGGGGCATTTTTTGTATTGTTTCTTGTGTATGCATTGCTTCAGACGATTTTTGTCAAATTTGTTACTCAGAGTGGAATGAAAAAGTTGTGCGTGACGCGCCATGTGTTCGGTGTGGTATTTCTTGGTGTAAAAAATGTTCCAGAAGGATGAAATATTGCGAAGTTGAACTTCCACCGGTGTTACTTTTCGATGAATATGGAGGGGAAGCAGATTTATTTATAGAAAATTCAACCGTTCTTTCCAACTGTCCTTTTTGCAGAACTCCTATCAGGTGCAATGTTTGCGAGAAAAGATTAGGAGGTTGTGGAATGGTTTTTTGGAAATCAGATGAGTTTGGTGGTTCAGCAAGTTGTTTTAACTGTTTTTGGAAATTTATTCGTTCCTCAAAAAAGTTTGGGAGACGGTGTCGGGCGTGTAATTGTAAAATAGATTTTAAAAAAAAGAGTTGGGGGTGCTGTACCAGTGAAAAATGTTCCTTCATTTGGTGTGAAGATTGTTACAAGAAGAAGAGCGGTGTGGGTTTTTGCTTTTTAGGTGGCATAGATGACACCTTGGCTAGCTGCTGTGCTGCATGCGATTGCTTCGGAGGTAATCTTCTGCCGATGTGAGGTCTGAGACAATTTACTGGTTATTTAAACACAAAATTTCGTAGACTGCAGCTGTGAGTGTTCCTTGAAAAAATGGAGGTGGGAACATGAAAATGAACAAGATTTTTGTAGTGTTTTGTTTAAGTTTTTGTATTTTACAAAAATGTGATTTGGCGGATCGGGGCGATGAAAGTCGCCCCGATAAACATTTTACGGAAGAAAAAGAGTTGGAAAGGTGCCCAATTTGTTATTTGAATTGGAGCGATGAGGTTATTCCCTGTGAGCCTTGTAAAAATTGTGAGCAATATTGGTGTGAGGAATGTTCGTACAGGCTTAGATTTTCCATAACAGAAAAAAAGGCTAGGCGTAGAAACAGAATAAAAGTGAAAAAAACGTGGGATCCTAAAACCTGTCCATTTTGTAGACATCCAATTTGGTGTTACAGGTGCAGGAAGGTTTTACCAGAAGGTGAAAATA